>DASSRV010000218.1:0-5360 GCA_035701605.1 Gammaproteobacteria bacterium | reverse complement strand
GATCGCAATGTCGATGAAGGTTTGCAGCAATTTGAACATGGGAATTCCGGGGCCGATTGTACACGCCATGCCGCCCGCACTCTGGATCGCGAATACCGACGAGCTGAACACGGCGCTGAGCGCACTGTCGGGCAGTGACTTCGTCGCCATCGACACCGAGTTCATGCGTGAGCGGACCTACTACGCCACCCTCTGCCTGGTCCAGATCGCCACCCGCGATGCGTGCGTCCTGATCGATCCGCTGGCAGTGACCGACCTTCAGCCGCTGTGGAATTTCCTCGCCGACCGCAGCCGGCTGAAGGTACTGCACTCGGCCAGGCAGGACCTCGAAGTGTTGTGGCAGGCCATGTCGCGCGCCGCGCCGGATACGCCCACGCTGCCAGTGCCGGGGCCGATATTTGATACGCAGATTGCGGCGGCTCTGCTCGGATATCCCGCCCAGGTCGGTTATGCAACGCTGGTCACCGAACGGCTTTCACATACGCTGCCCAAGGGTCAGACCCGCACGGACTGGACGCGTCGGCCGCTGACGCCCGAGCAACTCGAATACGCGACGGACGATGTGAGGTACCTGGTGCCGCTGTATGAGGATCTGCGGGCGGCGCTGGACGCACAGGGACGCCTGTCGTGGCTGGCCGAGGAAGGCCTGGAAATGGAAGACCCGGGTCTGTACCGGATTGAACCCGCGGAAGCCTGGCGTCGGCTCAAGGGGCTGGATCGCCTGCTACCCCATCAGCGAGCCACGGCGAAGCTGCTTGCCGCGTGGCGCGAATCGCGGGCCATGGCCAAGGACAAACCGCGCGGCTGGATTCTCAGCGATGAGTCCTTGCGCGACATGGTCGAGCGCATGCCGCGCAATGCCGAGGATCTGCAGTCTGTGCGCGGGTTGTCAGCGAATTTCCTGCGCAAGCGCACTGAGGAAATGTTGACCATCATCGCTCATGGCACGTCCAGCGGTCCCCGCGAGACGCCGAGCGTGCTGTCCGGTCGACCCGAGCCGGAACAGACCGCGCTCGTCAACCGGCTGATGGCAGCTGTCCGCGATGAAGCAGCGCGCAGCCGCATCGCCCCCGAACTGCTGGCGACGCGGCGCGATCTGGAACAACTGGTGTTTGCCGGACGCTCCGACCATCTCGTCAATGGCTGGCGTGGCGCGGTGATCGGAGAACGCCTGCTGGCTCTTGCCGCCGAGGCACAATCCGCAACGGCGGGGTAACCCAGCCGCGCGGATCGCGCCAGTCAGTTCGTCATTTTTTGCGGCGTGCGGGCGTCTTGCGAGCGGCCTTGCGAACATGCTTTGCAGATCGCTTTGCCGCACGTTTGACCGCGGGCGTCCTGCGTTTCGCTGCCTTGCGGGCGACCTTGCCGCGCGCTGACTTTTTCGCCGTTTTTCCGACGGCCTTCTTCTTTGCAGCCTTCTTCTTTGCAGCCTTGGTAGCCGTCTTTTTCGCCGACTTTGCTGCGGACCGGCTCGTCCCTTTGGCCTTTGCCGGCCTGGCGGCGGGCTTGCGTTTGGCTGGCGCCCTCTTCGCCGCCGCACGCTTCTCCACCTTTACAGCCTCGCTGGAAACCGGTTTGGCCAGCGCTGCCGCTTCCATCCGTTCCGACACTTCAGCGAGTTCACCCTCACCGGCGATGACACGCAACAAACCCAGCCGCGAGTAATAGTCGATCAGCGGACGGGTCTGCTCTTCGTAGACTTCCAGGCGCCTGGCGATGACTTCTTCCTTGTCGTCAGGGCGCTGATACAGCTCGTTGCCATCCTTCGGACATACCGTTGCGCCATCGAGCGATTGGACGTTGTAGACCGAGCCGCACTTGCGGCAGATCCGACGGCCGGCCAGACGCTGCACCAGCGTCTCGTTGCGCACGTCGAGCAGCAACACGGCCTCGAGCGGCTGACCGATCTCGTTCAAGAGCGCGTTCAGCGAGTCGGCCTGGTCCTTGTTGCGCGGGAAGCCATCCAGAATGAAACCATTGGCGGCATCGGGACGGCTGAGACGGTCGCGGATCAGCCCGAGCACGATGTCATCGGACACCAGCTGGCCAGCCTCCATGACGGCTTTGGCCTTGAGTCCCAGTTCCGTGCCACGCGCGACCGCATCGCGCAACAGGTCGCCGGATGAAATCTGCGGCACGCCGTATTTGCCCTGCAGGCGCTGTGCCTGCGTGCCCTTGCCCGAACCGGGCGCCCCCAGCAGAACGATACGCATTGTTTTGAACGGCCTCCCGAAAAGGAGGCGCTACCCTACAGAAAACCGGACAACTGGCCAACTGGCTCGCCGGACCGCCGGTCGAATTCAGGAAGCTGTTCCCATACCGCCCTTGCTGCCAGCGACCATCCAGCCAACGGCCCGGCTGCGTTATCCTTCGCGGCCGAATTCCAACCAACGCTCAGGGGCCCCGCATGCCGTCGAAGAAACCCAGAAATGCCTTTTATGCCCAGTCCGGTGGGGTGACCGCCGTGATCAACGCCTCCGCCTGCGGTGTCATTGAAACCTGCCGCAAGCACAAGAACAAAATCGGCAAGGTGTACGCGGGACGTCACGGCATCGTCGGCGCGTTGACCGAAGATCTGATCGACACCACCAAGGAATCCGCTGCCGCCATCCGCGCGCTGCGCCACACCCCGGCGGGTGCATTTGGTTCAGCTCGCTACAAACTCAAGAAATACGAAGACAACCCCGCGCAGTACGAGCGGCTCATTGAAGTCTTCAAGGCGCACGACATCGGTTATTTCTTCTACAACGGCGGCGGTGACTCCGCCGATACCTGCCTGAAGGTTTCGCTGCTGGCGGAAAAAATGGGGTATCCCATTCAGGCCGTGCATGTGCCCAAGACTGTAGACAACGACCTGCCCATCACCGACTGCTGCCCCGGTTTCGGTTCAGTTGCAAAGTATGTGGCCGTATCGATCCGTGAAGCCGGCTTCGACGTTGCTTCCATGGCCAAGACGTCGACCAAGGTCTTCATCATGGAAGTGATGGGCCGCCATGCAGGCTGGATCGCGGCCGCCGGTGGGCTCGCTGCGGAAAAGGCTGGCGATGCACCCCACATCATCCTGTTCCCGGAAATCGTGTTCGACGAAGAAAAATTCTGTGCCCGGGTCAAGGAGTGCGTCGAGAAATATGGCTACTGCGCCATCGTCGTTTCCGAAGGCGTGAAGAACGCGGATGGCAAGTTCCTCTCCGACGCGGGCCTGCGTGATGCATTCGGTCACGCGCAGCTCGGCGGGGTGGCACCGGTCCTCGCGCAGATCGTCAAAGCGAAACTCAACTACAAATATCACTGGGCCGTAGCCGACTACCTGCAGCGCGCCGCCCGGCACATCGCCTCCAAGGTGGATGTGGATCAGGCTTACGCCATGGGCAAGGCCGCTGTCGAACTGGCACTCAAGGGTCACAATTCGGTCATGCCGACCGTGAAGAGAATTTCCGACAAACCGTACAAGTGGAAGGTGGGTATCGCGAAGCTCAGTGACGTGGCAAATCAGGAAAAGATGCTGCCGCGTGACTACATCACCGACGATGGCTTCTTCATCACAGCGAAGGCACGCAGGTATCTGGCGCCCCTGATCGCCGGCGAGGATTACCCGCCCTACAAGAACGGTCTGCCGCAGTACGTGACGCTGAAGAATGCGCCCGTGAAGAAGAGGTTGAATTCGACCTTTGTGGTATAGTCCGCCGCCTTTTTCGCGGCTGTTTTCAGCAAAAATCGTCTGCACGCTGTATGCAACGGACCGGGTTTGTCGCCAGGCGATGAACCCGGTCCGCAGCGATTTATTGTTCGGTTCACAACAAAGTTTCACAAGGTCGTAGGGAGAGAGGAAGTTCATGTCCACAGATATCGCGCTCTGGCTCGCGATCGGCGCCGGTGTTCTCGCTGTTCTCTATGGCGTCTTTTCCGTCGGCTGGATCAATCGGCAATCAGCGGGCAATGAACGCATGCAGGAAATCGCAGCCGCCATCCAGGCCGGCGCGAAGGCATATCTGAACCGGCAGTACTCGACCATTGCCGTCGTGGGCGTCGTGTTGTTTCTGCTGCTCGGCTTCTCGCTGGGTTGGCCCACCGCGGGCGGCTTCGCAGTCGGCGCAGTCCTGTCCGGTCTGGCGGGATACATCGGCATGAACGTGTCGGTGCGCGCCAACGTACGCACCGCGCAGGCCGCGAGCGTCGGACTCAATCCTGCATTGCAGGTCGCCTTCCGCGGTGGCGCGATCACCGGCATGCTGGTGGTGGGCCTGGGCATGATCGGCGTCGCCGGTTATTTCACCCTGATGCGCGGTTCCATCGGCGACGAAGCGGCATTGCATTCGCTCGTGGGCCTCGCCTTCGGCGGCTCTCTCATCTCGATCTTCGCGCGACTCGGCGGCGGCATCTTCACGAAGGGCGCAGACGTCGGCGCCGATCTCGTCGGCAAGGTGGAAGCCGGTATTCCCGAGGATGATCCGCGCAACCCTGCCGTGATTGCCGACAACGTCGGCGACAACGTCGGCGATTGCGCCGGCATGGCAGCCGACCTGTTCGAAACCTATGCCGTCACCGTGGTCGCCACCATGGTGCTGGGCGGTCTCATGTTCCAGGCTGCCGACGGCGGCATCGATCTGCGTTACGTGCTCTATCCACTGGTGCTCGGCGGTGTCTCCATCGTGGCGTGCATCGTCGGTTCGTTCTTCGTCAAGGCTCGCGAAGGCGGCAAGATCATGAGCGCGCTGTATCGCGGCATGGCGGTGTCGAGCGTGCTGGCACTCGTTGCGTTCTACTTCATGACCCCGCGAGTGATGGGCGATCATGCCGGCAATCTGCTGTGGTGCGCAGTGGTGGGCATTGCGCTCACCGGAGCATTGATCTGGATCACCGAGTACTACACGGCCACCGAATACGGTCCGGTGCGGCGCGTTGCCGAAGCTTCGCAGACCGGTCATGCCACCAACGTGATCGCGGGTCTTGCGGTATCGATGAAGTCCACGGCTCTGCCGGTGCTCGCGATCTGCGCGGCCATCTGGGGCGCCTTTCATCTGGAAGGGCTGTACGGCATTGCCATTGCCGCGACTGCCATGCTCTCGATGACAGGCATGGTCGTGGCGCTCGACGCCTACGGACCGATCACGGACAACGGCGGCGGCATCGCCGAAATGTCAGGCCTGCCGAAGGAAGTGCGCAAGATCACCGACGCGCTGGATGCCGTGGGCAATACGACCAAGGCCGTGACGAAAGGTTATGCGATCGGTTCGGCCGGCCTCGCCGCGCTGGTGCTGTTCGCCGACTACACGCACAACCTCGAGGCCGCCGGCAAGCTGGTGGACTTCTCGCTCTCCGATCCGGCCGTGATCATCGGCTTGTTCATCGGCGGGCTGGTG
>DASSRV010000217.1:0-4276 GCA_035701605.1 Gammaproteobacteria bacterium | reverse complement strand
TGATGACGGCTTTCGGAATGCCGGCCAGCGCGGCGACCTGTAATCCATAACTCCGATCCGCGGGGCCTTCCTTGACGGCGTGCAGGAATACCAGTGCGTGTTCGTGTTCGGTGGCGTCGAGATGCACGTTGGCGCAGCCGTCCAGGAGATCGGGCAGTGCGGTCAATTCAAAATAATGCGTGGCGAACAAGGTAAAGGCACGCACTTCGCGCGCGATGTAGCTCGCCGCTGCCCAGGCCAGCGACATGCCGTCGTAGGTGGAGGTACCGCGGCCGATTTCGTCCATGAGTACGAGGCTTTTGTCGGTGGCGTTGTTCAGGATGTTGGCGCTTTCCGTCATTTCCACCATGAAGGTGGAGCGGCCGCCGGCCAGATCGTCCGAGGCGCCGATGCGCGTGAAAATCCGGTCCATCGGGCCGAGCAGGGCCTTTTGCGCCGGCACGAAGCTGCCGATGTGCGCCAAAATCACGATCAGGGCGGTCTGGCGCATGTAGGTGGATTTGCCACCCATGTTGGGGCCGGTGATGATGAGCATGCGGCGCTGGTCGTTGAGTTCCAAGTCGTTCGGCACGAACGGCGCGTCAATGACCTGTTCCACCACCGGATGCCGGCCGGCTTCAATGTGCAGCACGGGCGCATCAGTCAGTTCCGGCGTGCTGAAGCCGAGTGTGTTGGCACGCTCGGCGAGGTTGGCGAGGACATCCAGTTCCGCGAGTCCGGCCGCGGTATGTTGCAGGCCGGGCAAGGTTTCGATGAGCGTGTCCAGGAGCGCGTCGTAGAGTGCCTTTTCGCGTGCCAGCGCGCGTTCGTGCGCGGACAGAACCTTGTCCTCGAACTGCTTCAATTCCGGGGTGATGTAACGCTCGACACCCTTGAGCGTTTGGCGGCGCTGATAATCGGCGGGCACGTTCTCGGCCTGCGCACGCGAGACTTCGATGTAATAACCGTGTACGCGGTTGTAGTTGACGCGCAACGTCGCGATGCCGCTGCGTTCGCGCTCGCGGAGTTCGAGATCGCTCAGGTATTGATCGGCGTGCGCGCTCAGACGGCGCAGTTCGTCCAGTTCCGCGTCGTAGCCTGCCGCGATCACGCCGCCGTCGCGGATCAATGCCGGCGGGGTTTCGAGGATGGCGCGCTCAAGCAGCGCATGGGTTTCCGGGTGTTCGCCGATGGCTGTCGCCAGGGCGGCCAGCCGCGGCGAATCCAGCGGCGCGAGTTGCCGGCGCAGTTGAGGCAATTCGCCGAGCGCATAACGCAACTGCGCGAGATCGCGCGGACGCGCGGATTTGAGCGCGGCCCGTGCCAGGATGCGTTCCAGATCGCCGATGCCGTTCAGGATGTCGCGCAGGCTTTCATAGTGGCGGTTTTCTTGCAGCGTGCCGACGGCGTGATACCGCTCGCGCAAGTGGGCGTGATCGCGCAGGGGACGATTCAGCCAGCGGCGCAATAATCGTGCGCCCATGGCGGTGACGGTGCGGTCCATGACGCCGGCCAGGGTGTATTCGCCGCGACCCGCGAGGCTGGTTTCGATTTCCAGATTGCGGCGCGTGGCGGCGTCGAGGATCAGCGCCTCTTCGCGCTGCTCGGTGACGAGGCCGGTCAAGTGTGGCAACGTCGTGCGTTGGGTTTCCTGCACGTAAGTTAAAAGTGCACCGGCCGCGGCAATGGCGGTGTCCAGACCGTCGCAACCGAAGCCGGCGAGATCATGGGTCTTGAATTGCGTGGTCAAAAGGCGCGTTGCGGTGACCGTATCGAAATGCCAGGGTGGGCGGCGGCGTGCGCCGGGCCGTTCGATCAAGGTCGCGGGCAGTGCGGCTTCTTCGCTGAACAAAAGCTCGGCCGGTTTCAGCCGTTCCAGTTCCGCGGCCAGTGCCTCGTCGCTGTCCACTTCCAGCACCGTGAAGCGACCGCTACCGAGATCCAGCGCGGCGATGCCGTAATGCGCGTCCTTGCCGTACACCGCCGCCAGCAGGTTGTCGCGGCGCTCTTCCAGCAGGGCCGCGTCGGTGACCGTGCCGGGTGTGACGATGCGCACCACGCGGCGCTCCACCGGACCCTTGGCTGCGGCGGGGTCGCCGATCTGTTCGCAGATCGCCACCGATTCGCCGAGCCGGACCAGCCGCGCGAGGTAGCTTTCCGCCGCGTGATAGGGCACGCCCGCCATGGGGATGGGCTGGCCCGCGGATTGGCCGCGCTGGGTCAGCGTGATGTCGAGCAGGCGCGCGGCACGGCGCGCGTCGTCGTAGAACAGCTCGTAGAAATCGCCCATGCGATAGAACACCAGAATGTCCGGGTGCTCGGCCTTGACGCGCAGGTATTGGCGCATCACCGGCGTGTGGTCGGAGAATTCGAGGATAGGGGTTTCGTTCATGAGCTTCCCGCGTGAGGGGGCGATGCTAGTGACCCCCGTCTGCGATGGCAAGGATGCTAACCTTGCGCCATGCAGAATGACGATACCGCATTGCTGTCTTTGTCCACCGAGGTGGGGCGACGCTTGCAATCCGCCGGCCTCAGGCTCGCGGTCGCCGAATCCTGCACCGGCGGCTGGATTGCGAAATGCCTGACCGACATCGCGGGCAGTTCCGCGTGGTTCGAGCGCGGTTTCGTCACCTACAGCAATGCCGCGAAGCAGGAGCAGCTCGGCGTCAGCGCGGAGACGCTCAGCCTGCACGGCGCGGTGTCGGAAGCCTGCGTGCGCGAAATGGCGACCGGCGCACTGCGCCACAGCCAGGCCCAGGTGGCTATCGCCGTCAGCGGCATCGCCGGGCCGGATGGCGGCACCCGCGACAAGCCGGTCGGCACGGTCTGGATCGCCTGGCACTGGGCTACAGGCGAGGTAGAGGCGCGTCGTTCGCATTTTACGGGCGACCGGGCAGCCGTGCGGTTTCAGGCGGTCAGGGCCGCCTTCGAGGGCTTGCGAGACGGCCTCTCGGGGCGCTGATTCCGGGCCGAACTTGATATTTTCGGAATACTGTATAAAATCACAGTATCCGGCAATTCCCTGGGTACAGCCGTACCACTGCCGGGCATGGATATTGGGACATGCCTCAGCACGCTCATGCCACCCGCCCTTCGCCTACTCCCGCACGCGCCAGGCTGTTCTTCGCGCTCTGGCCGGACGAGGGCGTCCGTGACGCCATCCACAAGGCGAGTCGCGGCCCGGTGAGCCTCAGTGATGGCCGGCCGGTGCCGCGGCAGAACTTCCACGTGACGCTGGCTTTCCTGGGCGGTCTCGACGAGGCCGCTACGCAGCAGGCCATGGCCGCCGCGGACGAGGTGAACCTGCCGGCTTTCCGCTTCGAACTGGACACCCTGGGCTATTGGCCCAACTCGCAGGTGCTGTGGTTCGGTTGCGGCACGCCACCGGCAGGCCCGCGTCGGCTGGCCCATGCGCTGCGGCAGCGGCTTACGGCCCACACGCTGCGTCCGGATCCCGGCAAGTTTGCCCTGCACGTGACGCTTGCGCGCCGGGTACACAAGGCGGCGGCGCTTGAGCACGCGCAGAAAATCGCGTGGGACGTGAAGCAATTCGCGCTGATTTGTTCCGAGACCCGTGCCGGAGGCGTGGACTATACCGTGCGTGCGCGCTGGCCGCTGGGCCGTCAGCACGCACTGATTTAGTCGCTTCCACTTGTGAAATAATGCAACGAGGACTGCACCATGAACGCTAATCTGAAGGTAGTACCGATCATGATGGACGACAATCGCAAGAAGGCGCTGGCCGCCGCGCTCAGCCAGATCGAGAAACAGTTCGGCAAGGGCTCGGTCATGCGATTGGGGGATCACGCCGCCTCCCGCGACGTGGACGTGGTGTCCACCGGCTCGCTGGGTCTCGACATTGCGCTCGGTGTCGGTGGCCTGCCGCGCGGCCGGGTGGTGGAAATCTACGGGCCGGAATCTTCCGGCAAGACCACGCTGACCCTTCAGGTCATCGCGGAAATCCAGAAAAAGGGCGGCACGGCCGCATTCGTGGATGCGGAACACGCGCTTGACCCCAGCTATGCGGTCAAGCTCGGCGTCAATGTGGACGACGTGCTGATTTCCCAGCCTGACACCGGCGAGCAGGCGCTGGAAATCGCCGACATGCTGGTGCGCTCGGCCGCGGTGGACGTGGTGGTGGTGGATTCCGTTGCCGCGCTGACGCCCAAGGCGGAAATCGAGGGCGAAATGGGCGATTCGCACATGGGCCTGCACGCGCGGCTCATGAGTCAGGCGCTGCGCAAGCTCACCGCCAACATCAAGCGCTCCAACACGCTGGTCATCTTCATCAACCAGA
>DASSRV010000216.1:0-6490 GCA_035701605.1 Gammaproteobacteria bacterium | reverse complement strand
AGCAGGCCGCCGTCTTAGCTCCGAGGACATCAAGGGCGAAGTGGAAGCGGCTTACCCAGGCAAATGGAAGCCCGCTACGCTGCAAGCGCACCTATACGCCTGCTCGGTGAACAATCCGAAAGGCTATATTCATCACCCGTATGCCGCAAAGTTCCTCTACAAGAACAGTGACGGCACCTTTGAGCTTTACTCGGAGGAAAAACACGGGCCGAATGAATGGGCACCAGCCGAGGGCGAAGAGGACGAAGGCGGCGCAGCCGACCTAGTAGAAGCCTCCATCAGTCTTGAACGGGACATCGAGGACCATCTCGTCGACAACTTGGATATCTTGGAACCTTGGTTGAAGCTGGTAGGACGCCAGTACAATACGGCTGTCGGCAGAATAGATATCCTGGCCGAAGACAAGAACCGCTCTCGCGTCATAATTGAGTTGAAGGTCGGTGAAGCAAAGGACTCCGTCATCGGGCAGGTAGCCCGCTATGTTGGCTGGTTCGCGCGGGAGGACGGACAGCCGCCCAGAAGCATCATCATAGCTAGCGGGTTTCCGGAAGGCGTTCGATACGCGGCAACGATGATCCAGGGCCTCACCCTGCTCGCGTACCGCGTCAACTTTTCATTTGAGCCGGCGGCTTTATAGCTGCGCCCGCTCGTGGCCCAGCCTCGGCGAAGAAGCCGCCGAACAAGGCGCTGGAGCCGACGCGTCTAAAGCCGCGCGGCTCAGCTTCAACGTTATGCAGCACATTAAACAACACCGCGACATGATGCTCACCTCCGAAGTGCTTGACTCCAGTGCTCTGGCTCGCTATGTCGAAAGTTTTGGTGCGCAATCAGCAGGCTGGGAGTTTCCAGCGGAAAAGAGTGCGCTTTATGAACAGGCCTGTCAGAAGCCATCGTGCTGTATTGTTGCCGCTGCGGAATCACTAGTGAAAAAGCAAAAAGTGGTCAAAGCCCTTAAATATTTTCCGCCCTGATCTGGTCCAGCCGCTGCATGATCGCCTGACACAATTCATGGGTGCCGTCGCCGGCGAGGCCCGAAATGCGGAAGACCGGGCCTTGCCATTGCAATCCCTTCACGATGGTCTCACAGCGCGCATCGCGTTCGGATGCTGGCAGGAGATCGAGTTTGTTCAGCACCAGCCAGCGTTCGCGTGCGGCGAGTTCCGGGCTGAAGATTTCCAGTTCCCGCACGATGGCTTTTGCATCCACGACCGGATCGCCGCTCCCTTCATACGGCGCGACATCCACCAGATGCAGTAACAGGCGCGTGCGTTGCAGGTGTTTGAGGAAACGGATGCCGAGGCCTTGGCCTTCGGATGCGCCCTCGATCAGGCCGGGGATATCGGCCATGACGAAGCTGCGGCCCATGCCCACCGAGACGACACCGAGGTTCGGATACAGTGTGGTGAAGGGATAATCCGCGACCTTGGGACGCGCGCCGGACACAGCGCGGATCAGCGTGGACTTGCCGGCATTCGGCATGCCCAGGAGACCGACGTCCGCGATGACCTTGAGTTCGAGTTTCAGGGTACGGCGTTCGCCCGGCGTGCCGGGTGTGGATTGACGCGGTGCACGATTGACGCTGCTCTTGAAGCGGGTGTTGCCGAGTCCGTGGAAACCGCCCTGCGCCACCTTGAGACGCTGGCCGATGGTGGCGAGGTCGCCCAGGAGTTCGCGTGTGTCCACGTCCTGCACCGAGGTCCCGACCGGCACCGGCACGATGAGGTCTTCACCGCCGCGTCCGGTCATGTCGCGGCTCATGCCTTTCTGGCCGGATTGCGCCTGGAAGGTGCGCACGGCGCGGAAATCCGCCAGCGTGTTCAAGTCCTCGCGCGCTTCCAGCCACACGCTGCCGCCGTCACCGCCATCACCGCCGTCCGGCCCGCCGAAGGGGATGAACTTTTCGCGGCGGAAGCTCACGCAGCCGTTGCCGCCGTCGCCAGCGATGACCTTGATGTTGGCTTCATCCACGAATTTCACGATGCGCTCCAGTCAAACCCCTGCACCAACAAAAAGCCCCGCACGCGGCGGGGCTTCTGCATGCGCGTCATGCGGCCGCGTTACTCGGCCACCACGCTCACGTAGCGGCGCTGCGGCTTGCCCTTGACCTCGAACTTGACCTTGCCGTCCGCCTTGGCGAACAGGGTGTGGTCCCGGCCGATGCCGACGTTCACGCCGGCACGGTAAGCCGTGCCGCGCTGACGAATCAGGATGTTGCCCGCGATGACGGCTTCGCCGCCGTAGTGCTTGACGCCCAGGCGTTTCGATTCGGAGTCGCGGCCGTTACGGGTACTGCCGCCTGCTTTTTTGTGTGCCATGTCTGTTCAACCTCTGGAATCAACCGGCCTGGATGCCGGTGATCTGGACTTCGGTGTAATGCTGCTTGTGGCCTGCGCGGCGACGGTAGTTCTTGCGGCGGCGCAGCTTGAAGATGAAAATCTTGTCGTGGCGGCCGAGCGCCTTGACCGTGCCGCTGACCTTGCCGCCCTTGACGAAGGGCGCGCCCAGAACCGGCGCGGCATCGTCCTTGCCGACCATCAGGACGCGGTCGAATTCAACCGCGGCGCCGGCGTCGGCGCCCAGTTTCTCGACGCGGATGACGTCGCCTTCGCTTACCCGGTACTGCTTGCCCCCGGTTTCAATCACGGCGTACATGGAAACTCTCCGGAAAATCCTGCTGGCACTCGCCAAAGGGCGCGAATTTTACGGCTTGCCGGGCTCCGGGTCAAACCCCGCCGGGCCGGCTTGACACTCCCGCGCGGCGGCCCCTAGCATCGCCCTTCCCTGCGGCCCCGGCCGCGCCGCCCGCCGCCGCCATGCCGCACGCCTCCGCGTCCACCGGGTCCGAACCCGCTGCCCCGAACCTGGAGGCGGTTCGCACGCTGGTCGCCGAGGACATGCGCGCCTGCGACCGCCGCATCCGCGCCGAGCTGACCTCGGATGTCGCGCTCATCAACCAGTTGGGCGACTACATCATCGCCGGCGGGGGCAAGCGCCTGCGCCCGCTGCTGGTGCTGCTCTCGGCACGCGCCTCGGGCGTGCGCGACGAACGCCACGTGGACCTGGCCGCCATCATCGAATTCATCCACACCGCCACCCTGCTCCACGACGACGTGGTGGACGCGTCCGCCCTGCGGCGCGGGCGCGAGACCGCCAACGCCATCTGGGGCAACGAGGCCAGCGTGCTGGTAGGGGATTTCCTGTATTCGCGCGCGTTCCAGATGATGGTGCGCGTCAACGACATGCGCGTGATGCGCATCATGGCGGATGCCACCAACCTGATTTCCGAAGGCGAGGTGCTGCAACTGCTGAACGTCAACGATCCCGACACCACCGAAGCACGCTACCTGGACGTGATCCGGCGCAAGACCGCGACCCTGTTCGAGGCCGGTGCACAGCTCGGCGCGGTGATTGCGGATCGCCCTCAGCGGGAACAGGACGCGCTGGCACGTTACGGCCTGCACCTCGGCATCGCGTTCCAGTTGGTGGACGACATGCTGGATTACGGCGCGAATGCGGAAGCCATTGGCAAGAACATCGGCGACGACCTGGCGGAAGGCAAACCCACGCTGCCCCTGATCCGCGCGCTCGCCGGGGCCACACCCCCGGAGCGTGCGCTGATCCGCGCCGCCATCGAGCACGGCGGGCTGGAACGGATGGAAGACGTCCTCGCCGTCATCCGTCGCAGCGGCGCCCTGGATTACACGCTGGAAAAGGCCCGCGACGCGGGCCGGGAAGCGCTCACCGCACTGGAAGGACTGTCGGCTTCGCCCTATCTCGACGGCTTGCGCACGCTGGCGGAATTCGCGGTGATGCGACGCGCCTGACTCATCGCCGCCCGCGCTGCCGGATCACACCCTCGCGCAGCACCGCCGCGCAGGCATCCGCCGACAGCGGATAGCTGTAATAGAACCCCTGTACCACCTCGCATCCGCTGTCGCGCAGGTACTGTTCCTGGCGTTTGTCCTCCACGCCCTCCGCCACCACCCTGATGCCGAGTTTGTTGCTCATCGCCACCAGCGCGCTGATGATGGCGGCGTGGCGCGTATCGGTCGGCATGCCGATGACGAAACTGCGGTCAATCTTCAGCGTGTCTATCGGAAAGCGGCTCAGGTAGGTGAGCGAGGAATAGCCGGTGCCGAAATCGTCGAGCGAGAACCGGATACCGAGCGCGCTCAGTTCGCGCATGCGCTGCATGACCCCGGGATTGTCGGTCATGATCGCGGTTTCCGTCAGTTCCAGTTGCAGGTCCGCAGGATCAAGGCCGGTGCGTTCCAGGATGCCGCGTACCGTGGCAACCAGATCCTCCTGCAGGAACTGGCGCGCGGAAATGTTCACTGTCATGAGCGGCGTCTCGATGCCGGTGCTGCGCCATTTCCCGGCCTGCGTGCAGGCGATTTCCAGCAGCAATGCGCCGAGCGTCACGATGTCGCCGCTCTGCTCCGCCACATTGATGAATTTGGAAGGCGGGATCAGCACGCCTTCCTCGGTGCGCCAGCGCGCCAGCGCCTCCAGGCCCACGATGCGGCGCGTGTCGAGTTGCACTTGTGGCTGGTATTCGAGAAAGAATTCGCCCTGTAGCGTGGCGCTGCGCAGCCGGCCGCGCAGGTTCAGGAACTCCTCCACCAGCGCCTTCATTTCCGCGCTGTAGAAACGCAGGCCGCCGGTTTCGTCGCGCTTGGTTTCCAGCAGTGCGTTGTCGGCATTGCGCAGGATGGTTTCGGCCTCCTCGCCATCCCGCGGCGCGACGGCCACACCCGCGCTCAGCCGTACGTCGAGCCGGCTGCCGCCGATCTGCAACGGCTGCTCGAGTTGCAGCTTGATGTCCTGCACCCGGTTGCGCAATTCGTCGCGCTCGAATTTCCCGGCCATGATGACCGCGAACTCATCCGCCGCCAGCCGCGCCACGCCATCGTGGCTGCCGAACACCTTCGCCAGGCGCGCACCGAATTCCCGCAGCACGCTGTCGCCCGCGCCGTGACCAAGCGCATCGTTGATGAGCTTGAAACCGTCCACGTTGAACAGCAGCACCGCCACGCTGGCGTCGGCCTCGCGATGCCCGATCTGTTCGCGCAGGTTGTCAATGAACAGGGTACGGTTGGCAAGCCCGGTAAGCGGATCATAGTAGGCGAGATAGCGCAGGCGTTTCTCGCTCTGCACGCGCTCGGTGATGTCGGTCGCCACCGAGATCACGCCATTGATGGCGCCGCTCTCGTTGCGGCTGATGACCGCGTCCACCTGCACGTCAATGACGCGGCCGTCGCGGGTGCGGTAGCGGGTGGCGAACGACTGGGTCGGATTGGCGGCTCCGATCAGGGTTTCAAAGCGCCGGCCGGCCTCGACCCGACGCACGTCCTCCGCGATCAGGTCCAGCACTTTCATGCCGATCAGCTCGCCACGTGCATAGCCCAGCATGTCGTGGTGCGCCTGATTGGCGTAGGTGATGACGCCGGCAGCATCAATCTCCTTGATGCCGTGTGGTACGGCCTCCATCAGACGCCGGTAACGGCGCTCGCTGCGCCTGAGCGCCACCTCGCTTTTCTTCTCGATGCTGATGTCCTGGAAGATGCCGAACACGGCCTCGCCGCTTTCGGCACCGGCCGGACTGTACTGGCCCTTGACGCGCACGTGGCGGATCTCGCCGTCGGGACGCACGATGCGGGCCTCGAATTCGGTGCTGCCGTGGCTTTGCGCCACGCCGCGCACGTGCCGCTCGACCTGCGGCTGGTCATCAGGATGGTAGGTACTGAGCGTGCGGTTGAAATCCGGATTCACCTTGTTGGGATCCAGCCCGCGGATGCGGTATATCTCGTCCGACCACCACAGCTTGTCGGTACCGATGTCCCAGCGCCAGTGGCCGAGGTGCGCAAGCCGCTCGGCTTCGTCCAGCATGTGGGTGCGCTCCTCCAGCACCTCGCGGATGCGCACCTGTTCGCTGATGTCAGTGAGCACACCGACGTAGAATTTCAGATGCCCGGCTTCATCCAGCACCGGGCTGACGGACAGCGAACCCCAGAACTTCTCGCCGCTCTTGCGTTGATTGACGACATCTATGCGCGTTGAGCCGCGCACCTTGAAAGCCGCGCGGATCTGCTCGCGCGCCTCGGCGGTACTGGCGGCGAGTTCCGCGATGACGCGCCAGTCTCGTCCGCGCACGTCTTCAGAGGAAAAGCCGGTGATCTGCTCGAACGCCGGATTCACATAGATGATGGGGTAATGATTGCCGGGAGCCTGGGTATCCACCACGATGACGCCGGCCGAGGACTGACTGACCGCGGCACCCAGCATCACCTGCTCGGACAGCAGCCGCTGCAACTCAAGCTCGCGCTGCTTGAGTGCCGTGATGTCGGTGTAGATGCTGATGTAGCCGCCGTTGCGCGCACGCCGTTCCTTGATCAACACCCAGCGACCATCCTGCAAATGCTGCTCGATGCTGCCGGAGGCGCGCTTGTGCGCTTCCACCCGCTTGCGCAACCAGGTCTTGCCACCCGAT
>DASSRV010000215.1:0-2510 GCA_035701605.1 Gammaproteobacteria bacterium | reverse complement strand
TCATTGCCGTAAAACTCCTCATGAGTCGGAAAATCGTGGCGCCCGGTGTCATTACCGGGGGCGAGAAGGGGCAGGAGTGATATCGGTAACAAAAAGGCCCGCTTGAGGGCCCGCGGCGAACGCTTTTGCGGGTTGCGACCGGTGTCGCAGGAAAGCGGCGGCCTGCGTCGTGCGCTGGTGGGCGACCGGGTGGAAACCCTCAGCATTCCAGAGGGTTCCGGACCAATCGAGGGCAGGTTATGTGCCCTCGACCGCCCCTGTTCTTCAGCCGCGTGCCTTGAAGATCCGGACCTGTTCGTTGAACAGCTTGGCCTTGGTCTGCAGCTCTTCCTGGGCTGCGCTGATCTTCTTGGACTTCATGGTTTTCAGTGCCATCAGCTGGCTGCCGCTGGCACCGGAGTTCTTGGCTTCGTCATCCAGACAGGTACCGAACGCGACCACCTCTTCGTTGTACGCCTTGAAGGCGTTCATCGCGGCGATCATTTCCGGCTCGCTGGCAGTCTTGCCGTCCGGGATCGAGGCCGGAGCCTTGGGGAAGGGGCACTCTGCGTGCGCGGAGACGCCAAACGCCAGGGAGGCGCAGGCCATGAGAGCGAAAGTGGCTGGTTTTCTCATCGTCGCAAGTCTCTTCAATGGGCACAGAAATCCGGGTGGTCATCCGGATGCTCAGGTCCTGCATCGGCGATGCAGGGGGTGACTTGAGGCGATGTGAGGGGTCGTTTTCACATAAGCAGCGTTGACCTTCAAAAGCGTGATGGAGCACGCGATTGGATCGGTGCAGAAACGAGAACGCCCGGCGCTCCTTGCGGGGCGCCGGGCGTTCAGCAGGCGGAAAGCGGGAAGGCGATCAGCTCTTGTTGGTGCGGGCCTTGTAGGTCTTCACCTGCTCATTGAAGCGTGCCGCATGCGATTCGAGTTCATCGACGGCTGCGTTGTGACGCTTGGCCTGGATGGCCTTCACCTGGGCGACCTGGTCCGCGGGAGCGTCGGCGCCCAGCGCATCGATGCGGGCCTGCAGTTCCATGTCGAGGCAGCTCAGATAGGCGGTCACCTCGGTGTTGTATTCCTTGATGGCCTTCATGCCGGTGATCATTTCCTGCTCGGTCGCCGTCGAGCCGTCCGGAATCGAGGCCGGGGCTTTCGGATAAATGCATTCGGCCTGAGCGAAGCCGGCAGTCAGCAGACCGGTCAGCAGCAGGCCGGACAGGATCTTGGTCTTCATCAAACACGCCCCTTGAATGTGTCGCGATGTGCGAAAAGTGAGCCGCGCCGGGCTGATCGGATGTACGTATGGCGCCGGATCGGGAATCTTCGCGGCCAAATATACGGGCGGCACGCAGGCGCGGCAATCAGGCGGCCGCGTCCCGACGCCGGAATCTATACTTGCGGGGTTTCTTAAAGGATGTTCATGAAGCGCTCCATTCTTTTCAGCGGCGGTGACCTTCGCGCATGAGCGCCGCCGAGCTGGATGCTCTCCGTCTGAGCCTTTCGGTGGCGTTGCGCAGCGTGCTGTTCGGCTTGCCGCTCGCGGTGCTGGTCGCGTGGCTGCTGGCGCGCCGCCGCGTGGCCGGGCGCCTCGTGCTGGATGCCTTTGTGCACCTGCCGCTAGTACTGCCGCCGGTGGTCGTCGGTTATCTGCTGCTGCTGCTGCTCGGTACGCGCGGTCCCATTGGCGGCTGGCTGCACCGCGCATTCGGGATTCAGCTCATCTTCACCGCGACGGGGGCGGCAATCGCCACCGCGGTGATGACCTTCCCGCTGATGGTACGAGCCATCCGCATTTCACTCGAAGGTGTGGACGCGGGGCTCGAGGATGCGGCCCGCACATTGGGTGCCGGTGCGTGGGATCGGTTCTGGACCATCACCGTGCCGCTGATGCTGCCCGGCATTGTCGCAGGCGCCATTACCGCGTTTGCAGCAGGCCTGGGCGAATTCGGCGCCGTCATCACCTTCGTGTCGAACATTCCCGGTGAAACCCGGACGCTGCCGCTGGCGCTCTACACCGCACTGCAGACACCGGGCGGCGAAGCATTGGCTGCACGCCTGGCGATCATTTCGCTGACGCTCGGCATTGCAGGTCTGATCGTTGCCGAACTCATCGCCCGCCGCGTGCGCTGGATGCTGGGGCGTTAGTGCGCCTTCGCGTTACACATCGCCGCGGCGATTTTCTGCTCGACATCGACATCGATGTCGCCAGTGCCGGTACCGTGGCATTGTTCGGCCGTTCCGGCTGCGGCAAGACCACACTGGTCAACATAGTCGCGGGATTGCTCGTGCCCGACGCAGCCAGCATCAGCATCGGTGCGCAAGTGCTGGAGGACACCGCATCGGGCGTGCGAGTGCCTGCCGAGCAGCGCCGCATCGGCTACGTCTTTCAGGATGCGCGGCTCTTCCCGCATTTCGATGTGCTCGGCAACCTGCGTTACGGTGAACGTCGCGCGCCGCGCGAGCAGCGGCACATCACGCTCGACAGAGTCGTGGACCTGCTCGGGCTCGGTTCATTGTTGCAG
>DASSRV010000214.1:0-2085 GCA_035701605.1 Gammaproteobacteria bacterium | reverse complement strand
CCTTGTCGCCGCGATTGGCGCGCACTGCCTCGACCAGTTGCGTGGCCTGCGCATGAATCCGCTGGCGCGCCGCGGCATCCAGCTTCACTTCTGCCAGCAGCGCTTCCACGCAACGGGTTTCGTCCGCGAGATACAGCGCATTGATGGCTGCGCGCAACTTGTCCGGCTTGGGCGCCACCCCTGAAAACACAAAGGATCCGACTGACGGGACATCGGTTTCGGCTGGCTGATACATGCACACTCCACCACAGGGAAAATCCGGCCGGATCCGGCCAGACGGGTACGGGATAGACCCAAAGACTGCTTATTTTACTGAATCCCCGTGGCAAATGCCGTGCAGACCGTGCCGCCGGGCTGTATGCGCTTGATTTCCGGGCCGCCTGACTTTAGGGTGACCGCCCTGCCCCCTTGCCCGCTGGAGATTCCCGCATGAAGACCCTGCTTGCGATTCTGGCCTGCGCGCTGCTTGGCGGCCCCGCGCTGGCGGCCGACACCCACCCCTTCGACGCTACCGACCTCGCCATGATGTCGCGCGTCAGCGACCCGCAGTTGTCACCGGATGGCAGTCAGGTGGCATTCTCGGTGCGTGAGACCGATTACGCGGCCAACAAGGGCGTCACCAGTGTCTGGGTGCAGAACCTGGCCGGACACGATGCGGGGGCGCGCAAATTGGCAAGGGGCAACAGCCCGCGCTGGTCGGCGGACGGCAAGACGTTGTATTTCCTGTCGTCCCAGTCCGGTTCCAGTCAGTTGTGGCGTGTCGAGGCAGCGGGCGGCACGCCGGCCCAGATCAGCAGCCTGCCTCTGGACATCAACAGCTACCGGGTGTCGCCGGACGGCCGTCGCTTCCTGTTGTCCATGGATGTGTTCACCGATTGCACGGAGCTTGCCTGTACCAAGGCCCGGCTGGATGCACGTGCGGCGGACAAGGCCAGCGGCGTGCTGTACCACAAGCTGTTCGTGCGCCACTGGGACACCTGGTCGGATGGGCGACGCTCACAGTTGTTCATGGCCACGCTGGGTACGGACGGCAAACTCGCCGCGAACCCGACTTGGCTGACACGTGGCGTGGACGGCGACATTCCTTCCAAGCCCTTCGGCGACGACACCGAATACGTGTTCTCACCGGATGGCAAGACCGTGTATTTCGATGTCCGCATCGCGGGCACGACCGAACCCTGGTCCACCAATTTCGACATCTATTCCGTACCGGCGGACGGCTCCGCCGCGCCGCGCAACCTGACGGGGAAAAACCTCGCCTGGGATGGCTTCCCGCTGGTGTCGCCGGACGGCAAGACGCTCTACTACCTGGCGATGAAGACCCCCGGTTTTGAAGCGGATCGTTTCGCCATCATGGCACGCGACCTCACCACCGGTCGCACACATGAACTGGACCCGGAGTGGGACCGCAGCGCCGGTCCGTTGCAAATCTCGCCTGACGGCAGCACGCTTTACACCGCCACCGACGACTGGGGCAATCATGCGCTGTTTGCCGTGGACACGCTGAGCGGCGCCGTCAGCAAGCTCGCCAGCGACGGCACCGTTACCGGTTTCAGTCTCGCGGGTTCGGCGCTGGTGATTGCACGACAGGATTTCAAGCACCCGACCGACCTCTATCTCGCCGGCTTGCATGGTGAGAATTTCCACCAGATCACGCATTTCAATGCCGAACGGCTCAAGAACATCCGCTTTGCCGATTTCGAGTGGTTCACGTTCAAGGGCTGGCACAACGATACCGTGCAAGGCTACGTGATGAAGCCGGTGGATTACGTACCGGGCCGGAAGTATCCGGTCGCGTTTCTGGTGCACGGCGGACCGCAGGGCGCCTGGACCGACGACTTCCATTACCGCTGGAATCCGGAAACCTATGCCGGTGCCGGTTACGCCGTGGTCGCCATCAATTTCCACGGCTCCACCGGCTACGGTCAGGCCTTCACCGACGCCATTTCCGAGCATTGGGGCGATCGGCCGCTGGAAGACCTGCAAAAAGGCTGGGGCGCCGCGCTCAAGCAGTTCCCGTTCCTGAATGGCAAGGACGCTTGTGCGCTGGGCGCGAGTTACGGCGGCTACATGGTCTACTGGATG
>DASSRV010000213.1:0-2095 GCA_035701605.1 Gammaproteobacteria bacterium | reverse complement strand
CGGCGATGATGAGGTGCCGGGTGGGGAAGCGTCTTCCGCGGACATAGACGACGCACCGGTGGTCAAGTTCGTGAACAAGGTGCTGCTCGACGCCATCAACAAGGGCGCCTCCGACATCCACTTCGAGCCCTATGAAACCTTTTATCGCGTGCGCTTCCGTCAGGACGGCATGCTGCGCGAGGTGGTCAAGCCGCCCATGATGCTCGGCCCCAAGATCGCCGCGCGCCTCAAGGTCATGGCGCGACTCGACATCTCCGAGCGCCGCATCCCGCAGGACGGCCGCGTCAAGCTGAAACTGTCCAAGACCCGCGCCATAGATTTCCGCATGAACACCTGCCCGACCTTGTGGGGCGAGAAGATCGTGATGCGTATTCTCGATCCGTCCAGTGCCAAGCTCGGCATTGACGCGCTCGGTTACGAGGATTTCCAGAAGCAGATGTATCTCGACGCGCTGGCCAAACCCTACGGCATGATCCTGGTAACCGGCCCGACCGGCTCCGGCAAGACTGTGTCGCTGTACACCGGCGTCAACATTCTCAACACCCTGGACCGCAACATCTGCACCGCGGAAGACCCGGCGGAAATCCAGTTGCCGGGCGTGAACCAGGTCAACGTCAACCCGAAAGTGGGCCTGACCTTCGGCTCGGCACTGAAGGCGTTTCTGCGTCAGGACCCGGACGTGATTCTGGTGGGCGAAATCCGTGACCTCGAAACCGCAGAAATCGCCATCAAGGCGGCCCAGACCGGCCACATGGTGCTGTCCACACTGCACACCAACGATGCCCCCAAGACCCTGACCCGTCTCGCCGACATCGGCGTGGCGCCCTATTCCATCGCCACCGCGGTGAATCTCATCATCGCGCAGCGGCTGGCGCGGCGGCTGTGCTCACATTGCAAGAAAGCGGCCGACATCCCGCACGAAGCCCTGCACCGGGAAGGTTTCACCGATGAGGAAATCGCGAGCGGGCTCACCATCTACGAGCCGGTGGGCTGCGACCAGTGCAACGAAGGTTACAAGGGCCGCACCGGCGTGTATCAGGTCATGCCGGTGTCCGAGGCCATGGGCCGTATCATCATGGAAGGCGGCAACGCCATCCAGATCGCGGACCAGGCCGCCAAGGAAGGTGTCTGGGACCTGCGCAAATCCGGACTCAACAAGGTCAAGAACGGCCACACCAGCCTTGCGGAACTGAACCGCGTCACCACCAGCGACTAAGCGAAACACCATGGCACAAGCACAAGCCGCCGCCAAACAGATCAACTTCGTCTGGGAAGGCACCGACAAGAAGGGCAACCGGGTCAAGGGCAAGGCCATGGCCGCGAGCGAAATCGCGGTCAAGGCCGACCTGCGCCGGCAGGGCATCGCACCGCTCAAGATCCGCAAGGACCGGCGCACGGCGCAGGGCAAGAAAATCACGCCCGGCGACATCGCGTTCTTCAGCCGCCAGATGGCCACCATGATGACCGCCGGCGTGCCGCTGGTGCAGTCCATGGACATCATCGGCAAGGGCCACGCCAATCCGCGCATGCAGCAACTGGTGCTTGGCATCAAGGCCGACGTGGAGGCCGGCAACAATCTCGCCGACGCGCTCGCCAAGCAACCCTTGTATTTCGACGACCTGTTCGTGAGCCTGGTGCGGGCCGGCGAACAGGCCGGCGCACTGGAATCCCTGCTGGACAAGGTCGCCACCTACAAGGAAAAGACCGAGGCCATCAAGAAGAAGATCAAGAAGGCCCTGTTCTATCCAGCAGCCGTCGTGGTCGTCGCCATCGTGGTCACGACGATCTTGCTGGTCTACGTGATCCCCCAGTTCGAGGAACTGTTCAAGGGCTTCGGCGCGGACCTGCCCGCGTTCACGCAATTCGTGGTGAACCTGTCGCGCTCGGTCCGGTCACAGGGCTACATCTACTTGATCGTCATCGGTGCGGCGTTTTCCACGTTCATGTTCTTCAAGAAACGATCGCGCGCGATGCGCCAGGCGCTCGACCGGATGATCCTGAAGCTGCCGATCGTGGGCAACATCCTCAACAAGGCCGCGATCGCGCGCTACGCGCGTACGCTGTCGACGATGTTCAGCGCCGGCGTGCCCCTCGT
>DASSRV010000212.1:0-11935 GCA_035701605.1 Gammaproteobacteria bacterium | reverse complement strand
CTCGCTGCCGTCTGTGGCCCGGACCGGGAGGATCCCGCATTGACGAACCCGCTCAGCAAACTGAAACTGCATGGCTTCAACAACCTGACCAAGACCCTCAGTTTCAACATCTACGACATCAACTACGCACTGAACGAACGGCACCGTCGCGAGTACATTGAATACATTGACGAGGCCTACAATGCGGAGCGCCTGACCGAGATCCTGACCCAGGTCTCGAACATCATCGGCGCCAATATCCTGAACATCGCGCGCCAGGATTACGATCCGCAGGGCGCCTCGGTCACGATGCTGATTTCGGAAGAACCGGTGGCTTCGCAGATCCTCGCGGCACGTCACGACAATGAATCCCCGGGGCCGCTGCTGGACGCGGTGGTGGCACACCTCGACAAGAGCCACGTCACGGTGCACACGTACCCGGAAAGCCATCCCGACAACGGCATCAGCACCTTTCGTGCCGACATTGACGTCTCCACCTGCGGGCGCATCTCGCCGCTCAAGGCGTTGAACTACCTGTTGCACGTGTTCGAATCCGACATCGTGCTGATGGATTACCGGGTGCGCGGTTTCACCCGCGACGTGCGCGGCACCAAGCATTTCATTGACCACGACATTGATTCGATCCAGAACTTCCTGAGCGACGACACCCGCGAGCGTTACCAGACCATTGACGTGAACGTGTATCAGGAAAGCATCTTCCACACCAAGATGATCCTCAAGGAGTTCGATCTGGACAACTACCTGTTCGGCACCGGCGCGAACGAACTCAAGCCGGCGGAAGCAGAACTCATCCGGCAGCGGCTCAAGAACGAGATGCTGGAGATTTTCTACGGTCGTAACATCCGCAAAGGCAGTCGCGCGGAGCTCGGGTAATGATGTCCATCGGCGGTTTGCTTGTTATCACCGGATTGCTGGCGCTGCTGTACGGCGCGCTGATCCTGTGGAACGTCGCGCAGGAAGCACGCGAGCTGGAACAGGAAGCCTGGCTCAATTCCGAGGAAGTGCGCGGCAGCCGGTTCAACAGTCTTGCCAACTTGCGGCACCTGTTGCGGCCGGAACGGCGCAACATCAGCTTCAGCCGCAGCAAGGGGCGTGGCTACGCGATGCTGGGCATCGGCATCGTGCTGCTGGTGTTTGCATTTTTCTGAATGGACGCCGCGTTTCCCGGCCTTGCCACCGAGCGCTGCGCGTTGCGGCCGCTCGCGTCGCACGATCTTCCGGAATTTGCCGCGTACCGGGCGCTGCCCGAGGTGGCGCGTTTCCAGAGCTGGTCGGATTACGCGCCGGCCGATGCCGAACGACTGCTGGTGCGCCAGCAGGCGACGCCCTTTGCCGCACCGGAAAGCTGGTTCCAGATTGCCGTGACTGCACGTGACGGCTCGGCATTGTTCGGCGATTGCGCGCTGCATTTCCCGGCGGATCCGCGCCAACTCGAAATCGGTTTCACGCTGGCGCCACGGCACCAGGGGCAGGGTCTGATGCGCGAAGCACTGGCCTGCCTGCTGAATCACGTGTTCGGTGTCATGCAGCGGCATCGTGTCACGGCGGTGACGGATGCGGATAATCAGCCGGCGCGCAGGTTGCTGATCGCGCTCGGTTTCAGGCTGGAAGCCCATTGCGTGGAAAACGTGTTCTTCAAGGGGCGCTGGAGCGACGAGTGTCTGTATGCGTGTCTGGCGCGCGAATGGCGAGGCTTGTGAGTAACGTCTTTATCATTCCGGCCCGGAATTTTCAGGCTCGGCATGGCCGGTACATCCCTGCATCGCGGATGCTCCGGCTGAATCGGGGCTTTCCCGGATTTCAGATCCAGTAGGCGGTGTCGGTCATCACGCGGGAGGCGAGCCGCATCAGTTCCGGTACCGGTGCCGGCAGGTCGCCGCCGCCGGCGCGACGCGCGTGCTCGCCGTGCCGGGATTCGTCCTGCCGCATCTGTTCGATCACCGCGCGGCTGCGCGCATCGTTTTCCGGCAGGCGTTGCAGGTGTCCTTCGAGGTGCGCCACCACCTGGCGTTCGGTTTCCGCGACAAAGCCCAGGCTGAAGCGGTCGCCGAGCAGGCCCGCGCCCGCGCCGATGGCGAAGGAGCCGAGATACCAGAACGGATCGAGACGGCTGGCGGTGCTGCCGAGTTCGTTCAGGCGCGTCCTGCACCACGCAAGGTGATCGCCTTCTTCGCGCGCGGCCGTGGCCATGACGTCGCGTACCGCGTCGTTGCGGCCGGTCAGTGCCTGACCGTGATACAGCGCCTGCGCGGCGACTTCACCGGCGTGATTGACGCGCATCAGGCGGCCGGCGAGCGTGCGCTGCGCGTCATCCAGGGTGTCGGATGCTTTCCCGGCAGCGGGGTAGGGGCGCGCACTGTCCGCCGCCGTTGCCGGCGCAAATGCCTTGCGCAGCATCTGATCGAGGCCGGCCAGCAGGCGATCCAGCGGTGTCAGCGTGCGTGCGTTCATGCGGACCATTATAGGGGCAGTTGCCGCGCGAGTACCTGCACCGGGTGCACGACCGGCAAGGGCTGGCCGTGTCGTGACAGGCTGGCCGCAAGGTGCATGGCGCAACCGACATTGGAGGTAATCAGCGCTGCGGGACGCGCGGCGAGCACGGCTTCCGCCGTGCGCGCGCCGAGCCGGTCCGCCATGTCCGGCTGGTTGAGCAGGTAACTGCCGGCGGCGCCGCAGCAACCGAGGTTCGCCGGCAGCGTCACGATTTTCAGTTCCGGTACACGTTGCAGCAACGTGAGTGTGTGCTGTCCGGTCTTGAGCACGTTGCGCAGGGTGCAGGGCTCGTGCAGTACCACGGTCGCGGGCCAGGCCCTGAAGCGTACGCGTTCGAGCGCCGCCTCGGTGGCGAGAAAGGCCCCGAGGTCGTGATGTCGTGCGCTGAAATCGGCAGCGGTGCCCGCGTCTGAAAGGCGCGCGTATTCCGCCAGCGTGGCGCCACAGCCGCTCGCGCTGCTCAGCACCGGGGCCGACCCGGTTCCGAAGGCGGCAAGATTGCGCGCCGCCAGTCGGGCGGCTTCCCGGTTGCGTCCGGCATGCTGGTCCAGCGCACCGCAGCACGCCTGTCCCATCGGGACGTGCACGTTGTAGCCCGCCGCATTCAGCACCGCGATGGCCGCATCGCTGACGCCGGGTTCGGTGAGTCGCGCAATGCAGCCGAGAAACAGGCTGACGTCGCCGCGCGCGGCATCGGCAGCCGGATACAGCGCGCGCCGGGAAACCGGCGCGGTCAGCGCCGGCATGAGGCGCGTGAGCCGCGCCAGCGGTGCCGACATCCGTGCAGCCACTCCGAATGCACCGCTGCGCTGCGCAAGCCACAGCAGCCCGTGCAGCACGCGCAGGCGCGCGACACCGCGCAACCACCAGGCAAACACGCGCGCCAGCCATGAATCACGCTGTCCGTGCCGTTCGAGCACGGCATGTGCCGCGTCAATGAGTTTGCCGTAGGGCACTTCCGCCGGGCACACCGCCTCGCAGGCCCGGCAACCGAGACAGTGATCGAGATGCGCGGCAAGCCTCGGCGTGATGTCGAGCGCGCCGCTGGCGAAACCCTGCATGAGGGCAATGCGGCCGCGTGGCGATTCGCCTTCGTGGCGGGTTTCGCGCCAGGTCGGGCAGTGCGGCAGACACAAGGCACATTTCACGCAGCGGTCGGCATCGGGGAGCGGAAAATCCGGAAATGTGACGGGCATGGCTCAAATCCGGCGGGGGTACCGTTATCATAGCGCCTTGGCCGGGCGCCATGTGGCGCGCCGGCTGCCCCGGAATTCTGCCAGGGATGAAGCCCACATGATCAAACGTTCAATTCCATGGTTGCTGGCAGGGGTGCTTTCCATCCCGGCGCTGCCGGCTGTCGCGGATTCCAACTGGAACGATCTCAACGCCAATGCCGATGCCGCGACGAAAACCGCGGTCAAGGAGGGTTGGCAGGGCTCGGTCTCGCTCGGCTACCTGCATACCACCGGCAACAGCAACACCACCAGCCTGAACGGCAAGGCGCTGGCCGGCTACAAGAAGGAAAACTGGCGCGACTCGCTTTCACTCACCGCCCTGAATGCCAGCCAGGACGATACGCGCACGGCCGAGAGTTATCAGGCGAACGGCCAGAGCAATTATTCCCTGACCGAGAACAATTACCTGTTCGGCATGCTGGATTACCTGAACGACCGTTTCAGCGGGTATGACCGGCGCACCACCGAGGTGGCCGGTTACGGCCGGCGGCTGGTCAATACCGATGCGCAGCAACTGGACCTGGAACTCGGTGCCGGTGCCCGCCAGACCCGGTACACGGATGACACCAGCAAGAGCGGCTTCATTGAACGGCTGGCGCTCAATTACCTGTGGCAGTTCAGCGAGAACAGCAATTTCAGCGAGAACCTGAGCGTGGAGCACGGCACCGACAACACCTTCACGCAGTCGGTGACGGCGCTGACCGCGAATCTGGCCGGCAATTTCGCACTCTCCGTTTCCTATACCGTGAAGCACAACAGCACCGTGCTGCCCGGCTTCAAGAACACCGACACCATCACCGCGGTCTCGCTGGTTTACAGCTTCTGAAAAGCCGCCGGTATCGGCGTAAAATGAACGGGTTTGCATCCGCGAGCGAGCGGCTTTACGGCTGAGCATGCCTTACTATCAGCGCCATATTTTCTTCTGCACCAACCAGCGCGACGACGGCTCGCCCTGCTGCCAGAACCACGATGCCGAGGCCATGCGCAAGCACGCCAAGCGCCGCGTCAAGGAGCTGGGGCTGGCCGGGCCGGGGCAGGTGCGGGTGAACCGGGCCGGGTGCATGGATCGTTGCAGCGAGGGGCCGATTGCGGTGGTGTATCCGGAAGGGGTCTGGTACAGCTACGACGACATCGCGGACGTGGACGAGATCGTCGAGGAGCACCTGCTCAACGGACGTGTGGTCGAGCGGCTCAAGATCTGACAAGCGTTTGATTGCAAAGGGGTTTATGATCCGGAGCGGGTATGCCAGGGTATGCGCGTCCAGCCCCTGAGAGCATCCAAGTGCTTGAAAAAACACAGGGTCTCGCGTAGCATTGCCGCCTTTTCGCAGGCCCTTTTGGAGTCAGTTGGTCCATGAAGACGTTTTCAGCGAAGCCGGAAACCGTGAAGCGCGACTGGTACGTGGTGGATGCCGCAGGCAAGACCCTGGGCCGTCTGTCCACCGAGATCGCGCGCCGTCTGCGCGGCAAGCACAAACCCGAATACACCCCGCACGTGGACACCGGCGATTACATCGTGGTCATCAATGCGGAAAAGATTCATGTCACCGGCAACAAGTTGCAGGACAAGATGTATCACCGTCATACCGGCTACATCGGCAACATGAAGCACACCAGCCTCGGCAAGCTGTTGCAGGAGCATCCGGAACGCGCCATTGAAACCGCAGTCAAGGGCATGCTGCCGAAGAACCCGCTGGGCCGCGCGATGTTCCGCAAGCTCAAGGTCTATGCCGGCGCCGAGCACAAGCACAGCGCCCAGCAGCCGCAAACCCTGACCATCTGAATCACCCCATTCCGAAAAGAGACCGATCATGCCAGTGAGCACCAATTACGGAACCGGCCGCCGCAAGACTTCCAAGGCGCGCGTGTTCCTGAAACCCGGCAAGGGCCGCATCCTCGTCAACGGTCGTCCGCTGGACGAATACTTCGGCCGCGTCACCTCGCGCATGATCGTGCGTCAACCGCTTGAAACCGTGAACATGCTGGACAGCCTCGACGTCAATGTGACCGTCGCCGGCGGCGGCACCACCGGGCAGGCCGGCGCCATCCGTCATGGGCTGGCACGCGCCCTGATTGATTACGATGCCGCCCACCGTTCCGCGCTGCGCCGCGCCGGTTACGTGACCCGCGATGCACGTGCGGTGGAACGCAAGAAAGTCGGCCTGCACAAGGCCCGTCGCGCGCCGCAGTACAGCAAGCGCTGATCCGGTATCAGCCTCGGTTCTTGGGGAATCGTCTAGCGGTAGGGTGAGTCGGGGGATTTTATCGAACAGCCAGTGGCTGTTCGATCCCGACGAACGCACCGACAGGGAGGTCGGGGCCGGTCGGCGCACCAGGGAAGGTTCGGTGAAATACGATTTGCATGGATTGGGGGATCGTCTAGCGGTAGGACTGCGGACTCTGACTCCGCCAACCTAGGTTCGAATCCTAGTCCCCCAGCCAATAAAGCAAAAAGCCCACCCTCGCGGTGGGCTTTTTGCTTTATCAGGTTTGCTCGGGACCAGGATGAGAACCCCTGGGTTCGACAAAATCGCCGGGAGCGATTTTGAACAGCGGCGTCTTTCGCCGCTGACCCGTAGGGCGGAGGGCAGGGATAGCCCGAAGTAATCCTAGTCCCCCAGCCAAATACAAAGCCCGCCTTCAGGCGGGCTTTTTGTTGGGCTGCCCACGCTCCGGGCAGTACCAGCCGCATGGCGGGCTTTTGTTGCCGGGCCGTTGTCCCCGGGGCCCGGGACGGCTATACAATGGGCGCCACGTGACATAACTTTATCCGGGGTAGGGTGTATGAACAGGGTCGTCGCGGGGGCGATTGCGGTGGTACTGGTCGGGACGCCGGTGCTGTGTCAGGCCGATCTGACGCTGTACGGCCGGGTGTATGCGGAAGCCGCCAAGGAAACTTCCGGGAAAGGCGCAACCAAACTCGACACCACCACGCTGGATGACGAGCAGAATGCCGGCCGCATCGGGCTCAAGTTCAGCCAGAAGCTCGACCACGGACTGAGCGCGTTCGGCAAATACGAATTCAACATGAATGCGCCGGATGCCACCGACAATTTCACGGCACGTGAGAGTTACGTCGGCATCGAGGGTGGATTCGGCTCGGTTGCAGCCGGCCGTTTCTCGGGCGTTTACAAGACCCTGGGCGGTACCGATTTCGATCCGTTTATCTATACCAGCCTCGAGGCGCGCGGTTACGGCGGCATGTCCGGCTCGGCTTTCGGCACCTCCGGCTACATCGGACGCGCCGTCCAGTATCAGTCCCCGGTATTCGGCAAGGATGACGGCATGCATGTGCGGGGTGCGGTGCAGTACGGCATGGATTCCACGCCCGGCGTGACCGATGCGGATCGCGGCAGTTATCTCGCGGGCCTGAGCTTCGGTTACGGGATTGCGGAACTGGTGGCTGCGGTGTCCCATGACAAGGCGCGCGACAAATCCAACACCAAGCTCGGTGCGCGCATCCGTTCCGGCGACATCACCTGGGTGGTGCAGTCCGAGAACGTCGAGGAGGGCGGTTTCGATACCGCGGGCGCCGGCACATTCCTGTTCGGCGGGGTCGAATACCGCAACGGCGACCTCAACTACGTGGCCCAGGTGGGCAGTTACCGCAGCGATGCGGCGTCCTCGAATGGCAGCTATTTCGCGCTTGGCGTGCAGTACTTCTTTGCCAAGAACATCTGGGTTACCGCGGGTTACCGCAACACCCAGTCGGATGTGGACAGCCTCAACAGCAGCGCACTGGTGGCGGGACTCAACTTCAGCTTCTAGGCCGGCTCGCCGGCACGGATGACGCGCACGCCTTGCGCGTTGCCCGCGAGCAGCACGTCGGCCGGGCGGTGGGCAAACAATCCCACACTGACCACGCCGGGAATCTGGTTGATGGCGGTTTCCAGGGCCGGCGGATCCATGATGCCGAGGCCGTGGACGTCGAGAATCAGATTGCCGTTGTCGGTCACGAAACCCTCGCGCCAGTCCGGGCGTCCGCCCAGTCTGACCAGTTCCCGGCCCACATGGCTGCGCGCCATCGGAATCACTTCCACCGGCAGCGGGAAACCGCCCAGCACCTTCACCAGCTTGCTGTCGTCCACGATGCAGACAAAGCGCCGACTGGCCGCGGCCACGATCTTTTCGCGTGTCAGTGCGCCCCCCCCGCCCTTGATCAACTGCAAGGCCGGATTGGCCTCATCCGCGCCATCTACGTAAACGTCAATTACGCCGGTTGCATTGAGATCCAGCACCGGAATGCCGAGCTTTCTGAGGCGCAAGCTCGAGGCTTCGGAGCTTGAAACCGCGCCATCCAGGCGGCTCCTGAGCAGTGCCAGCGCATCAATGAAATGATTGACCGTGGAGCCGGTGCCGACCCCGATGATGCTGGCATCCTCCAGCCAATTCAGGGCCTCCAGTGCGGCTCGGCGTTTGCCTTCATCATTGCTCATGCCAGGAATCTCCACGGGCCTGTCGCTATTCTAGCCCGGCAAAAAAAAACAGGCCCGCGGAGCGGGCCTGTTTCCTGTATGCCTTGAAGGCTTACATCATGGCCGCATCAGCGGCCTTCTTCTTTCTCCTGCGGCCGCCTTTCTTGCGACCACCGGCTTTCTTCTTGCGGCCGCCGGCTTTCTTCTTGCGACCACCGGCCTTCTTCTTGCGGCCGCCAGCCTTCTTCTTGCGACCCGCCGCCTTCTTCTTACGGCGAGGGGCTTTCTTCACAGCGGCCTTCTTCTTTTTCTTCGCAGCGACCTTCGTCTTCTTCGCTTTGGCTTTCTTAACCATGTGGGGATCCTCCCGGTTAGATCATACACGCACCTGAGTATATACAAGAAAATGCAAATTTCCAGTTTTGCAAACAAAATCTGCGACGTGGAATGTTCGAATGTGCATCCTGAATCCGGTTTCGGGACAACTCACGCGGTGTCCGGAATGCATTTCAGCAGGCGCACACCTCAGTCGCGTGCGGCGCGTTTGAGGATGTGCCGCCAGTGCTTCGCGGTGACCGGCGTGATGGACAAACGGTTGCCGGGACGCAGCAGCAACATGCCTGAAAGTGCTGGATCCGCGCGCATTTCCACCAGTGTCACGGTGCGCTTGAACTGCTCCACCAGGGTCACATCCACCATGTACCAGATGGGGTTCTGCTCGCTGCTGCGCGGGTCGTAATGGTGGTTGCGGGGGTCGCGTGCGGTGTGGTCCGGGTAGCCGGCACGGCTGATTTTCATGATCCCGGCGATGCCCGGCACCGCGCAACTGGAATGGTAGAAGAACGCCAGATCGCCCACCCGCATCTGGTCGCGCAGCATGTTGCGTACCTGGAAATTGCGCACCCCGTCCCAGGTCGAGGTGCGTCGGGCGGCACGCGCCAGGTGCGCAATCCCGAACGTCTCGGGCTCGGATTTCATTAGCCAGTACTGCATGAGAGACCCTCGTGAGAAGTGGTTTCAGTCCGCGAACCGGTACACCCTGCGCTCGGTCACGACGGCGGCAAGCGGCACATCCCAGGACTCTGCCGCGAGCGCCGGCTGGCGCTGGAATTCGTACGCCAGGCCGAGCAGCAGCGGTTTTTGCGCAGCGGATTTCAGGAACGCAAAGCTGCGGTCATAGTAGCCGCCGCCCATGCCGAGCCGGTGGCCGTGCGTGTCGAAGGCCACCAGCGGCGCGAGCACCAGATCCAGCGTATCGGGCGCGCGCAAGGTGTCGGGAGCGGACTGCGGCTCGGGAATCCCGAAACGATTCGGGTGCAGCGGCGCACCGGATTGCCAGAGCGCGAAACCGAGCACGCCATCCGCATGCGGCGGCACCACCGGCAGGTACAGGGTTTTGCCGTGCTGATGCGCCAGATCGAGCAAGGGCAGGGGATCGAGTTCGCCGTCCACCGCAACGTAGCCCGCGATATGCAGGGCGTCACGGAATACCGGCAGGCCGGAGAGGCGGCGTGCGAGCGCCGCGGCGGCCTGTGCGCGTGTTGCGGGGTCAAGCGCGCGACGCTGCGCGCGCAGTCTGCGGCGCAGCCGTGTGCGTGAATCCGGGGAACCGTGCGGAGCAATCAGGAGGCACCTCCCGCCTGTGCCGTTACAGGCTTTTGCCCTTGAACCAGTGGTTCAGGTGGAACCAGCCGTGGCGCTTTAGGCTTTCCGCTGCGAAGGCGGACATGCACACCGGCATCAACGGGCCAGCTCCGGGGCAGTGATCTAGGCTCAGAGGGTACCGAACCCGTATCGGGCACTGCAGGAGATGCCATAACGAAACTGGATCATGACCGCCACCGCGATGCTCAATGCGTGGCGCCGGGCTCGCCCATGGCCTGGCTCAGGCGGTCGTTCATGACGCGCAGGCGTTCGAGCGTCTGCGCATCGGTCTGCATGGCGGCGGTGCGGGTCAGCAGCACCTCATGCGAGAGGTTGAGCGCGGCCATGACGGCGATACGATCCAGGCCCACCACTTTGCCGGTGGCGCGGATTTCGCGCATCTTGGCGTTGAGCAGTTCGGCGGATTCCAGCAGTGCCGCGCGCTCGGATTCGGTGCATGCGACCTGGTATTCCTTGTCGAGGATACGCACGGTGACGGGGCTGAGTTCCTCGCTCATGCGTTCTCCTCCAGCGCCTTGAGCCGGGTAATCATGGCCTCGACGCGGTTTTTCACCTGCTCGTTGCGCGCCAGCAGACCGGCCCGCTCGGCATTCAGGTCTTCCAGGCGCTCGCGCAGGGAGCCGTTCTCGCCGCGCAACTTGCGGCAGGCCGCGACCAGTGCGGCAATCCGCTGTTCCAGCCGTTGCAGTTCCTGTTCCAGCAAGTCGCGGGTCTTGTCGGCACTCATGCAATCACTATAGAGCGCGCGCCCGCACACGGTCAACGGAGCGCGTTGGGCATCCGCAGGGGCGGTGTTACGATTAAGCGCCCGCAAAACGGACGCAACCGGAAACCCCGTGGAGTTCGAGAACCTGCAATCCACCCTGGCGCGCAATGCGGCGCCGGCCGGGGCTGCCGAATCGCACGGTACCCTGTGCGGGGTGGTGTGCTCCGGTGCAGAGGCGGACGCCGCCTGGCTCGCGCACCTGATGGGCGAACCGGGCGCGGACGCCGCCGCACGCCGGGAATGCGACGAGTTGTTGCGTGCGCTGCGTGAGCACGCGCGGCGCCAACTGGCCGGATTCGACATGGAATTCGTGCCGCTGCTGCCGGGCGACTCGACACCGCTGACCGAGCGCGTGGAAGCGCTCGGGCTGTGGTGCCAGGGATTCCTGTTCGGACTGAGCCTGGGCCGTTCGCGCGCCGCGCTCGATCAGCTCGCCGGCGAGGCCGGAGAAGTGCTGCACGACGTCACCGAGATCGCGCGCGCCGGGTTCGACGCCGGCGAAAGCGATGAGGCCGATGAACAGGCCTATTCGGAACTGGTGGAATACCTGCGCGTGGCGGTGCAGATTCTCTACGAGGAGCTGAACGCCGCCGCGGTTTCGGAACCGGAACACCCCGGTACCCTGCACTGAACCATGCCGGCCCCTTTCCCTCTCACACGGTGACGTCCATGCAACAGCAGGAATTCATCCGCCGCCGCCGCGAGCTCATGCGCATGATGGGACCCGGCGCCATCGCCATCGTGCCCGCCGCGCGCGAAAAGATTCGCAACCGCGACACGCACTATGCGTTTCGCCAGGACAGCGATTTCCAGTACCTCACCGGGTTTCCGGAACCGGAAGCCGTGGCGGTGCTGGTGCCGGGCCGCAAGCAGGCCGAATACATCCTGTTCTGCCGCGACCGCGATCCGCTCATGGAAACCTGGAACGGCCGCCGTGCCGGCCCGGAAGGCGCGCAGCGCGAGTACGCCGCGGACGATGCGTTTCCGGTCAGCGACATTGACGACATCCTGCCGGGGCTCATGGAGCGCTGCGAGCGGGTGTACTACACCATGGGCAATTACCCGGACTTCGATCGTCGCGTGATCGAGTGGGTGAACAGCCTGCGCGCGCAGGCCAAGAACGGCCTGTCCTCGCCGCAGGAATTCGTGGCACTGGATCACCTGCTGCACGACATGCGGCTGTACAAGAGTCGCGCCGAGGTCGCGGTCATGCGCGAGGCGGCGGCGGTCTCGGTGCGTGCGCACGAGCGCGCCTTGCGCAATTGCCGCCCGGGCATGAACGAGGCGGAACTGGAAGCGGAATTCCTGCACGAGTTCCGCCGCGCCGGCGGCACGCCGGCCTACGGTTCCATCGTGGGCGG
>DASSRV010000211.1:0-3322 GCA_035701605.1 Gammaproteobacteria bacterium | reverse complement strand
TAAAGATGCCAGAAAGTTCTACTTTCGGGGTGTCTGCCTAGAGGGGAAGCTTACGCCAGCACCCGGACGTAGCAGCCTCGTCGTTCCGGCGGAAGCCGGAACCCAGGTCTTGAATGGCCCGGCCTAAGGCCGGGAACCTTTTCTGGACTGGATACCGGCTCGGGCGAAGCCCGGCCTGTCCTGAGCCTGTCGAAGGGCCGGTATGACGGTAACTTTGAGTCCCAGCCAGAGTGTCAACTCTCGTCACTCCGGCGAAAGCCGGAGTCCAGGTCTTGATCAGAACCCGGCCGCAGGCCGGGGAATCCAATTCCTTCCCTGGTTCTGGATTCCGGTCAATCCATGGCCGGAATGACGGAAATTGGAAACATCAGACGTTGGTGCAGCCTGCAATCGTGATCTGTGTTTCCACCTCGGCTGCGTAATCCACGCCCGCGAAACCAAAACCGAACAGGCGCAGGAAGTCCTGCTTGTAGCCCGCGTAATCGGTGAGTGACATCAGGGTGTCGTCCGTGATGCCTGGCCACAATGTCTGGCATGCCTGCTGTACGTTCTCACCCAGTTCGCGTTCATCCAACCGCAAGCGGCCGGCTTCATCCAGCGTCGCAGGCGCACCGTCCGCACGATAGAGAAAATCCCGGAACAGACGCTGCTGCTGTTCGAGCGCGCCTTCGTGCAGGCCCTGTTCCTTCATGACCTTGAACACCAGCGACAGGTAAAGCGGAATCAGCGGGATCGCCGCACTGGCCTGGGTGACGATGGATTTCAGCACCGCGATGCGCGCGTCCACTCCCGAGGCACGCAGCGCAGCCGCGGTCTGTTCCAGGTGCGCCTTGGCCCGGCCGATGGTGCCGTCGCGGTAGATCGGCCGGGTGATTTCCGGGCCGAGATAACTGAAGGCGACCGTGGTCGCGTCGGCCGCGAGCGCGCCGGCGTCTTTCAGCGCGTGCATCCAGCGTGCCCAGTCGTCGCCGCCCATGACGACGACGGTGTCGCTGATTTCCTGCTCGCTGGCAGGTTCGAGGACAAGTTCCGTCAGACAATCCCTGTCGGTATCAATAGTACGGCCACGGAAAGCACGTCCGATGGGTTTGAGCGCGGTCTGTGCCAGCGTGCCGGTGTCCGGCATGCGGCGCGCGGGCGCGGCGAGTGAATAAATGACCAGATCCACCGGCCCGCCCATGTCGTGCAAAATAATTTCAATGGCGCGCGCACGCGCCGCATCGGAGAAGGCGTCACCGTTCAGCGACCAGTGCCGCAAACCCGCCGCCTCCGCTTCGGCGGCGAACGCCGCCGCGTTGTACCAACCGGCGCTGGCCGTGCGTGCGCCACGACCGGGCTTCTCGAAAAAAACGCCCAGGGTTTCCGCGCCGTACCCGAACGCGGCGGTGATGCGTGCCGCGAGGCCGTAGCCGGTGGACGCGCCGATGATGAGCGCGCGTTTCGTCCCGCGCGCGGATTGTCCGCCCGTCTGCCGCACGGCCCGGATCTGTTCACGCACGTGCGCGGCACAGCCGGTCGGGTGCGCGGTGGTGCAGATGAAGCCCCAGACTTTCGGTTCGACGATCACGCATGACACCCCGGAACGAGCATGAATTCATTCTACCGGACAGCCGGCAGCAGAGCCTCATCACGTACAATCACCCCATGACGCATGCCGACACATCAGATACGCCCTGGAGCCGGCAACTGTGGTTGCGCTTTCGCGCGCACTGGTGGGCAAAGAGCCTCGGCACCATCGCGGGCATCACCGCATTCATGTGGGTCTATTTCTGGCTGCTGCGCCATCCGCAATTCCCGGTCACGGTGATGCCGTTGACGCCGCTGGATCGGCTGATTCCGTTCACGCCCTGGGCGCTGCTGCCTTACGCGACACTGTGGCTGTACATCTCGCTCGCGCCGGCCCTGCTCGCGACTTGGCGCGAAATGGCGCCCTATCTCGCCGCGGTGGCCACGCTCACGCTGCTCGGGTTCGCGCTGTTCTGGTTCTGGCCGACCGAGATCCCGGTTCCCGCCATTGACTGGAACCGCTACCCCTCGGTGGAATTCCTGAAATCGGTGGATGCTTCCGGCAATGCCTGCCCGTCGCTGCACGTGGCGTTCGCGGTGCTGACTGCGTTGTGGCTGCACCTGCTGCTGAAACTCGTCGCCGCGCCGACTTGGCTGCGCGTGCTCAACGGCCTGTGGTGCCTGCTGATTGCGTGGTCCACGCTCGCGATCAAGCAGCATGTGGCGCTCGACATGGAAGCCGGGGCACTGCTCGGCCTCGCGGTCGGCGTGCTGCATCTTCACCTGCTGCCGCGCCTGCGCGGCATGCCGGTATCGCACGAAATCCCCTGATCTCATCCGCGCCAAATCCCTGAATAATCGGCTGAAATTGCCGTGCATGGCTTGCGAGGCCCGGAAACGCGCCAGTACAATGACTGCGCCCGGCACAGCCCGTTGCGGAATACGGGCAGGCATTGGGAAAGCGGGTGTCCGGTTTGACCAGAAAACCTACAGGCCAGATTCAAGCTACTAATTATTCTGGGTATTTTTGTATCTCTCGCTGGCGGGCCTGGGCCCCGGGAGTCAGCAGCACGGCCGACTGGCGGGCCTGGATGCGTGGCCAGATTTCCGCCACGGCCGAGGCACAGCCGGATGTAAGCTACCTGCCGGGCATGCTGCGCCGGCGGCTCGACACCCCCGGCCGCATGGCACTGGCCACCGCCTGGCCGTGCGCGGATGGACTCGAAACGGTGCAACTGGTGTTCGCGTCCCGGCACGGCGCCCTGACGCGCACCATGGAGATGCTGACCGCCATGGCAAACGAGGAACCGTTGTCACCGACCCTGTTCAGCCTCGCGGTACACAACAGCAATGCCGGCCTGTTTTCCATTGCCCGCGGCGATCGCGGCGCGGCCACTGCGATGGCGGCCGGCGAGGATTCCCTGCCGCTGGCGATTCTGGAGGCTGCGAACATGGTCATGGAAGGCGCCCCGCACGTGCTCGTGACCTGCACCGACGAACGCGCCCCGGCACCCTACCAGTCCGGTATCGGCGATCCGCCCGGCTTGCCGTTTGCGGTGTCGCTGCTATTGACCCCGGCCGCCGATGACGCACCGCGTTGCCGCATCGGGCGACGCCCACAGGCGCAGCCGGATGCGCCGCCGCAGACCGCGCTGATGCGTTTCCTGATCGGTGACGCCGACCGGGTACTGCTCGGTGTGCGTCAGTGCTGGCAACTGGAGCGCGCTCATGCTGGCTAGACTCGGACGCCTGTGGCGCGCACTCGGCACCGGTTTCTGCTTTTTTGCCTACGGCAGCCTGAGTCTGGTGTTCAGCC
>DASSRV010000210.1:0-16371 GCA_035701605.1 Gammaproteobacteria bacterium | reverse complement strand
TGAGATTACTGATCGCGCTGAACGTAGTCGTAGTGTTCAAGTCGCCGACATTGCTTCCGCTGATCGTCCAGGTATTGGCGCCATCCGTCGCCGCCAGGGTGTCCGTGCCGCCGCCGCCGGCGATGCTGCCGCCGAACGTGGCAACGCCGGTTGCCAGCGTGAAAGTGTCTGCACCTGTTCCGCCGACCAGCGCGTCCATCGAGCTCGCCGCCATTCCCGACACCGTTACGGCGTTCGCTCCCGTAATACTCCACGCCGTCGTGGCATTCGGGCCGGTCAAGGTGTCCGTACCGCTGCCGCCCGTGAGCGTGCTGATTGCACTGAACGTGGTCGAGGTGTTGAGGCTGCCGGCGTTCGCCCCGCTGATGAGCCACGCATTGGTGCCGTCGGTAACGGCCAGAGTGTTTGTGCCAATGCCACCGCCGCCGGCAATGCTGCCGCTGAACGTGGAAATGCCGGTTGACAGCGTGAACGTGTCGTTACCTGACCCGCCGACCAAGGCCTCCATCGAGCTCGCGTCCATGCCCGACACGGATACGGCGTTCGGTCCTGAAATTATCCAGGAAGTCGTAACATTCGGGCCCGTCAGCGTGTCGCTGCCGCTGCCACCTTGGAGTGTGTTGATCGCACTGAAGGTGGTCGAGCCATTCAGGCTGCCTGCTTTCGAGCCCGTGATCACCCACGCGTTGGTGCCGTCGGTAACGGCCAGAGTGTTTGTGCCGCCGCCACCGCCGCCGGCAATGCTGCCGTTGAATGACGTGATGCCGGTTGCCAGCGTGAACGTGCTGTTATTAGATGACGCGCCGACCAAAGCCTCCATCGAACTCGCGTTCATGCCCGAGACGGTCACGGCGTTCGCCCCTGTAATCGTCCAGGCCGTTGCTGCGTTCGGCCCCGCCAGCGTGTCCGCACCGCTGCCGCCCGTGAGCGTGCTGATTGCACTGAAACTGGTGTTAATGTTCAGTGTGCCCGCATTCGCCGCTGTGATGCGCCATGCATTGGTGCCGTCGGTTGTGGCCAAGGCGTTCGTCCCGGTACCGCCTGCGATGCTGCCGCTGAATGTGGTAATACCGGTTGCCAGCGTGAAGGTGTCGTTACCTGACCCGCCGACCAGCGCGTCCATCGAGCTCGCGTCCATACCCGACACGGTCACGGCGTTCGGCCCCGTAATCGTCCAGGCCGTGGTCGCATTCGGCCCCGTCAGCGTGTCGCTGCCGCTGCCGCCCGTGAGCGTACTGATTGCACTGAACGTGGTCGAGGTGTTCAGGCTGCCGGCGTTCGCGCCCGTGATTTGCCACGCGTTGGCGCCATCGGTGGCCGCCAGGGTATCCGTTCCACCCCCACCTGCGATGTTTCCAGTAAATGTTACGCCGGACGCCACAGTGAAGGTGTCATTGCCTGTGCCGCCGGTCAGGGTGCCGATGTTGCTGAAGCCATCTGTGAGACCGGTTACGCTGCCACTGTTGCTGCCCGTGATGCTCCAGGTATTGGGAGTATTCGCGCCGGTCAGAGTGCCGCCGTTGGTGGTATCGCCCGTCACCTTTGTGATGTTGCTGAAGTTGCCGGTAATCGCGGTGGCTGTGAAGGTGGCGAGGTTGACGCTGATCGCGGAACCATAGCCGCTGTAATCCAGGGTATTGATCCCGCCTGCACCGCCGTCCAGATCGCCCGAAAGGGAGCCTGCACTGGTGAAGGCGAAGCTGTCATCCGTCGTGCCGCCGGTGAGAGAGTCCATGCCGGTGAAGCTGTTGGCGCCGTTGCTGTCGGTCAATGTGCCCTGATCCGCAGCGTTGATGACCCAGGCATTGGAGAGGTTGTTGCCCGTCAGGGTGTCGCTCCCGCCTCCGCCGGTGATCAACCCGTTTATATTGCCAATTCCACTCAGCGTGAACGTATCGCTACCCGTGCTGCCGGTGATGTTCGGGAAGGCCGAGAAGCTGTAGCCGTCCACCGTGCCGCTGTCGCTGCCGGAAATATTCCACGTCGTGCCGCCTTTCAGCACAGAGCCGCCAACGCTATTGCCCACGATGTTTTCGATGTTGGTGATACCCGTGCCCAGCGTGATATTCAATGCGCTGGTCACCGCCGCGTAATTCACCGTGTCCTGCGTCGCATCGGCGGCGCCGTCAATCAGCCCGGAGATGGCGCCGCCATTCTGGAAGTTGAAGGTATCGTCACCCGAACCCCCCGTGAGATTACTGATCGCGCTGAACGTAGTCGTAGTGTTCAAGTCGCCGACATTGCTTCCGCTGATCGTCCAGGTATTGGCGCCATCCGCCGCCGCCAGGGTATCCGTGCCGCCACCGCCGGCAATGCTGCCGCCGAACGTGGTAACGCCGGTTGCCAGCGTGAAGCCGTCATTGACGCTGCTGCCCGTCAGCGTCTGGATATTGCTGAAGCCGCCCGTGATCGGGGCGACCGTGCCCTGATTCGCGCCCGTGAGACTGAACGTCAGGGCGGTGGACGTGGCGGAGAAATCCAGGGTATTGCTACCGGCGCCGCCATCGAGTGTACCCGTCAGAGTCACACCGGGTGAGAAATTGAAAATGTCGTTGCCGCCGCCACCGCCCAGATTCAATGTTCTGGAGATATTGATATTGAACGTATCCACTCCGCTGCCACCATTGATGGCCTCAAAATTGACGAAGATGCCGCTGATGGCTGCCGAAATTGTCTGGACGGACAAATCAATGGTATTGGCCTGATTGAACAGGTTGATGGTGTCCGTCCCCAATCCCGTACCGCCGTCAATGTTTTGCACAATCACGCCGGCCGCCTGGAAATTGTAGGTATCGCTGCCGTTGCCACCGTTCAGGCGCTGGATATTGGTCCAACTGACGATTCCACCGCCGTTGCCGGCGTTGGAACCTGTCAGGTTGATGGTATTGCCACTATTGCCGAAGTAGATGGTGTTCTGCGAACCAGTACCGCCATCCAGATTCCCGGTCAGTGAGCCGCCGTTGACGGTGAGACTGACAAAGGTTGAGTTGCCGAGATTGATATTCTCAATATTGCTGAATGCGGCAACACTGGTTCCGGTCGAGTTACCACCGCCGACCGAAGTCAGAGTCACTTGTGCGTTCGTGCCATTCGTCAGTGTCAGGGTGTCGCCGCTGGTTTGAGTGGTACTGCCGCCATCGAGCGTGCCGGTCAGTGCACCACTGCCCGAGAACACGAAGCTGTCATCCCCCCCACCGCCATTGGCATTTACGATTGACTGACTGATGTTGAAGGTGTCGTTCCCGGCACCACCGGTCAGGGTGCCGATATTGCTGAAGCCGCCCGTAATCGGCACGACCGTGCCGGCATTCGCCGAACCTGTGACAGCAAACGTCAACCCCGTTGAATACGCACTGAAGTCCAGAGTGTTGCTGCCCGCACCGCCATTCACGGCACCGGCCAAGGTCGCAGCATCGGCAAACGTGAAGGTATCGGTATTGCTGTTGCCCGCCAGGTTGACGAAATTGTTGAATGCCGCGGAATTCAGCGTGCCGGTGTTCGCGGCATTGATCTGCCAGGCGTTGACGAGATTCGGGCCTTGAAGCGTATCGTCACCATCAGTGCCGCCGTTCAGTGTGATATTGCCCGGCGTGGTGAATGCGCCATTGACCGTCAGCATTTCCGTACTGTTGTTATCGTCATCCACATTTATCGCGATCGTACTAGCCGTAGCATCCACGTCGCCCACCGTAATGCTCGCGCCGGTTTGCAATATGCTCGCGCTACCCACGGCGATATTGCCGAATGTCAACGTGCCGGTGGTGGACTGAATCGTACCGTTCAAGGTCACGGCGCCGCCAACACCAGTGGTGGTGAGTCCGCCGCTGTAGGTCTGCGTGCCGCCACTCTGCCCCAGAGTCAGCGTGCCGGTGTTGCTGAAGTTCACGGTATTCGTGATGGTGCCGCCGGCGCCCTTGAGCGAGACATTGGCCACGGTATTGTTCGCGCTCAGGCTGGTCACGCTCACCGTACCATTGAAGTTCGCAGCGCCGCCGATGGTTTGCAGTGTCAGGGCATTCACGCCCGCAACGCTGCTGCCGGTCACGTCCGCCCCCGCGACCGCACCGGTTTGCAAGGTCAGGTTGTGCGTCGCGCCGGTCACTGCACCGAGTGTGATGTCGCCTGCGGTCGTGGTCGCTTGCGTGTTCAGCGTCACGTCACTACCCAGCGTTATCGCACCGAGAGTGATCGCCGCATCACTGGTGGTCAGATTGCCGTTCAGCGTGGTGGTGGTGACGCCGCTGTAATTCTGTGCTCCAGAGGTTGTGACCGCTTGCAGGCTCGCGGTGTTGCCGCTCAGCGTGACGCTGGTCAGCGGCGTGGTACCCACCGTGCCGAGCACGATATCGCCACCCCCGGCAGTGATGGCCAGCGCCTGTGCGCCATCTACCGTGCCGAGGGTGACGTCGTTGGCTGCATTGCTGCCGGTCAGGCTGATCGTGCCGCCGCCCGCCGCCAGACTGACAGCGCCCGCGCTCACGCCCGCGCCGGCCGCGTTCACGGTCAGTGTGCCGTTCAGCGTGGTGGTGGTGACGCCCGTGTAGGTCTGTGCGCCCGTCGTGGTCACCGCTTGCAGGTTCGCGGTGTTGCCGCTCAGCGTGACGCTGGTCAGTGGCGTGGTGCCACCGACGGCGCCCTGCAGGACAATCGCACCGCCGGATCCAGCGGTCAGTGTCAAATCAGACCCACCATCTATCGTGCTCCCGGCACCACTGAATGTGATGTCCGCACCCCCCGGAGTTCCGTTTGCATTGGTGGTATCCAGCGTAGTCGTGCTGCCTATCAAGGCCGGCCCGGAAAGTGTGATTTGTCCGCCCGCAGTGGTGATGTTGCTCAACAAAATGTTCGCGCCGGCTGTAATGTTCACGGCGCCCAGTGCCACCGTTGCACCGAACGCACCATTCAGAATTGCATTTCCAGTGGTTCCCGCATTCAACGTGAGCGAATCGCTTCCCGCCGTGGTATCGTCCACCGCATCCAGGGTGATGTTAGCGCCAGTAACAACTCCGCCCGAGTTGGTGGCGTCAATCGTTGCATTTGCACCAAGCGTCGTCGGGCCGGTGAGCGTGATGTCCTTGCCGGTTGTCAGAATATTGCTGCCGAGATCAATCGTTCCACCCACACCGCTGGTGCTGAGCGCGACCGCCACTGGCGAAGTCAGCACGCCACTCAGCGTAACGCCGTTCGCCACGGTATCGCCACCGATGAGGGTCAAGGTGCCCCCGGTCAGTCCGCCGGCTGTAAGATCCAGACCGCCAGCAACCACGGTTAGCACACTGGTATCGGTGGCATCGCCAATGGTCAAGCCTCCGCTGGTTGTGATGGTATTCAGTGCAGTATCAGTTAGCGCCAGTCCGCCGGACGCGCCACTGCCAAGGTTGATTGCTGTACCCGTCGTGTCGGGCTTGATGGTCACCAGCCCCGTGCCCGCACCAATAGATGTAAATGTCAGACTGTCGGCAGTCAGCGTGACCGGCCCCGTCGAAGTTATAGATTGCAAATTGATCGTTGCACCCTTGGCGGACAAGCTGGCCCCGGAAATTGCCGCCGCTGCCGAAATATTTTCCGCACTGGGCGTACCGCCGTCGTTGGCGGTCGTATCAAGCGTGATTGCACCCGTACCAGCAGATATTTGCCCGATGGACATGGCGCCCGTGGCGTCGTTCCCGTTCGGGCCGTTCCCGTAGGTGATACTGATGTCGCTGCCGTTGGCGGAGGTGTCAATCACCGTGCCACCCGCCATCGTGAAAACGGCGGCGCCCGCATCGCGATTGGCGGCAGCCGCCGATGCGTCGTTCGCAATCGCGGTGAACGTCCCGCCCAATGTCAGATTGGCATTGATCAGGATGCTTCTGCCGGCTTCGAGCTCAAGGTTACCCGTCCCGGTGGAAGAATTGATCGCCGTACCAATGGTAATGTCGTTATTCGCTTGCAGGTCAAGATTGGTCCCTGCAATCAGGAGTTCCTGGACCGACGAACCTGCCGTACACCCGCCTGCTGCAGTAGCGCAGAAGGTCACATCTCCACCCGGATTATTGGAGAAGATGTCATTCACACCCGGCGTCAGATCCGATCCGCTGGTATCGCTCACCGTGATGTTGTGTGGATCAACCAGCAGGAGTCCGTTACGGCCGTTTTGCGCGACCAGATCGGCTGTACCACGGAATATAACGCTGCCACCGCTGGACACTTCCGCGAAACCGCCATTACCGCCTAGATGACCGCCTTGCAGATCAATATTGCCGTAGTAACCCGTTAATTCATCAGACCACAACACCACCTTACCGCCGTCTCCGCTTTTGACGGCGTTCGCGGCGATATTCGCATCTTTGCCGACATAAGTGCGGGACGCATTGGCTATCGTTGGATCAGATCCATGAAATCCGCCGCCGACGAAAACATCGCCACCACCGAGGGCGCCTGACGCATCGAGCGACGCACTATCCAGCAATCCGACACGATTCCCAAGAACTTCAATCGTACCCCCCGTACCATTGGAGTCGGAACTCGCATCTACAGTCCCATTACCATTGATGAATGTGTCGGCATCCGATTGAACGACGACGGTACCGCCGTTGCCATTATGGCTGCTGGCATCCAGCGTGCCGCTATTGACCGCATCACCACCGGCGGCGGAAAGATAAATGCTTCCGTTATGATTCTGGATGCCCTGCGCCTGCACGACGCCGGCATTGTTCACGGCTTGCGCAAAGACATCTCGCGCAACATTGGCGCGCATCACCACTGTGCCGCCATCCGCCTGCACAGTGCCGGCATTGGTGACAGCCGCACCCGTCTGGGCATTGAGCATATTCTTGAGGGCGGCTTTCGTGACCGCGAACTGCATGAGACCATCGCCGTCGAAATCCACGGTGACGGCGGAACCGGCGACCAAGTTGACCTGTCCCAGGTTGGCGACGATAACGCCATCGTTATAGACACCGCCGCCGATCAGGTTGACGGAGCCGCCCTGCGTGGCCTGCAACAGGCCGTGATTGATGATGACGCCTCCGCCACCGTCGAAATCGAGCTTGCCGGCCATGAAATCGCCGTTGCTGATATTGAGGCCGGAAGCAAACAGCGCGCCGACATTCACAGCTGCACTCTTGCCGAACACGATGCCGTTCGGATTGATCAAATAGACCTGACCGTTGGCATTGATGCTGCCCAGAATCTGGCTCGGGTTCTGATCGAAGATACGGTTGAGCGCGGCGGCGGACACCGAGGGCTGATTGAAATTGACGCTTTCATTGGCGGAGACGTTGAAGCTCGTCCAGTCAATCACCGTGCGGTTGGAACGCTGATTGACGACAGTAGTACTGGCGTCTGGATTGGAAATGGTGGCTTGGCCGGCTACGACCTGGCCACCTTGCGGACCAGCCAAAGCGGGCTGGCTGGCGCCAAGCAGCAGCGCACCGGCAACGGCCATTTTCCCAAGGCTATCCAATAGCCCATGCCCCGATTTACCGCATTTCGCCCGCATCACGTTGATATCCCGTCCCTAATTAGTTAGGCGTTATTCAGACAGACAGCAAAAAACGGCCGCCCATAACGGGGCGACTTATGGTCAACCAATTAAGTCTAGCTCAATCTCCCTGCTCAAAAGCTGAAACTCACATCCAGCCATACCTGCGAGGCATCCTTGACCGCAGTGGGGTCCGACGCGCTGGTACCGGGGCGTGCCCCGCCATTGAGCCGCGCCCATTGCAGATTTGCCGTCATCAGGCCGGGATAGGTGAACTCGATGCCGAGGCCGCTGCCCGCAGCGGTTTCACGCTTGGTGGCCACATTTACCGGCTTGTTGAGCAAACCGACGGCGGCATCTATGAACACCCGGAAGCGCAGCATCTGGCCCCAGGTGTAGCCACCAAACGCAGCTTTGCTCGCGAACCCCGGCGCCCGCACGCTGTATTCCAGCGAGGCAAATGCCGCCGTGTCCACCAGGAACTGCGAAGTGGGCAGCGCACGCACATTGTCCGAGCCGCCAATCACGTATTGCTCCAGGGACGACAGCAGGTCCGGCGAATACTGGCCGTTGAACCGGAACAGCAGACCCTGGTTGCTGGGCAGGTTCTTGTACAACTGGTAGTTGACCGTCAGGCGCGTGAAATCCGGCAGCGCCGGCTTGTTGTCGGAGCCGGTGCGGCTGGGCAGGGGCGAGACCTGCTTGTTCAGAATCTCGTCATCGCTCGGCACGCCCATGACGCCGGCCAGACCACGCTCCAGGCGGACGTAGCTGGTGGAAATGGTACCGGCCTTCGAATCAATGCTGTCGTAATTGAGCTGCGCGCCCAGCACGGCCAGATCGTCGCGGCCGATGACACGGCCGAAGAATTGCGTATCCGCACGCTTGCGGCTCAAGTCCATGGTACCGATGATGTTGCGCTCGCGGCTGCGCAGGAATGCGCGCTGGAACGATAGGGTCGCGATTTTCGACACGCCGCCGATGCTGCCGGGCGCAAACGAGGAACCACTGACATCGAAGGAATTGCGGCTCAGATCCAGCGCCCAGGTATTGCTGGCACTGAAGAACGGGTGTGCATAGCGCACATCACCGAATGTCGAGTTCGAGGGTGAGAAGGTCTTCAGGGCCGTCACCCCGAGCAGGTCCGCGCCGCCCGTGGGATTGTTCCAGTTGAATGTGCCGATCAGGCGTTTCTCGCCGGTAAATGCCGTACCTTCATTGTCGGCGCGCGCGGTCACGTCATAGGGCTTTTCGCGATTCACGTTGATCACGATGTCGGTGGTGCCGACATCCGGCCCGGGCTTGAACACACCCGCCGCGCTCAGGCCGGGGTATTTGGTCAGTGTGAGAAGCGCATTCTCGGTACGCTCGACCGTGACCAGATCGCCGATCAGGGGTTTGAACGGACGCTCCAGCACGGGCTGCGAATAACGCTTGTTGCCGGATACCACCACGTGCGCAAGACGCCCTTCCAGCACCCGGATGTGCACTACGCCATCCTTCACTTCCTGGGCCGGCACGATCGCGCGCGCCAGGAAATAACCGCGGTCGTGGTAATACTTGGTGACGACATCCGCCACCTGCTGCAATTGCCCAATGGTCAGGCCCTGCAAACGTTGCAGGCGTTCCAACTGCAACTGCTGGATGAATTGTTGATACTGTTTCTGCTGTTCTTCCGGTGATGCGGTTTTTACCGCCCCCTGCATGAACTTGATGATTTTTTCCTTTTCGTCCGAGGTGAAGCCTTCCGGCCCCTGCTCCGCCAGCCCTTCCTTCTTGAGGCGCTGCTCTTCAAGCAGTTTTTCAAGATGCGCAAAGCGCTCGTCCACCTGATGCTGGATATCGGCGGGATTGATGCCGGCGCTGCGGTCGCCGATCACGCCGGTGATCACGAACTTCTTGACGAATACGCGAGCACCTTCATCGGCACCCAGCGGACGCTGATAGACCGGTGGCACCGAGAGATCCAGATTGTTGCCCGGAATCGGAATGCTGGGGGGCGGCAATACCGGCTGCGCACCGCCCGGCTGCGCGCCCCCGGGCAAGGGCGGCGGTAAACTGGGCGGAGGGGGCAACGGCGGTGGCGCAGGAGCTGCCCACACAGCCACCGGCAAACAGGCGCACAGCAGCAATCCGCCCCAAAGCCCTCTAAGCCCAGACCCAGAAACGAGAATGCCCCGCATGAATTTCCCTTGGTTGCTTTGTAAGGAGGTGCCCAAATCAACCCGCACAGCAGCCACGCTGAAAAGCGGCCTCGGATGGGGAGAAAAGATAGCTTGGGGCACAAGGGTTTGCAACAATTATGTAAGATATATTTTCAGGCTCCCAGGCTGTTGAAGAGCCGTGACATTCTGGCGGGTGGATTTTTCGCTTTTCTGGCCCACAAGGGGCAAACTGTTATGTAACATCTGGGATTCCGGGTCCAGTTCCAGAACGGGGACCCGGCGCACGCCGGGGCCTTAATCGGGGCGCCAGCCCTGATAACCGGCATAGTTTTGAGGTAACGGGGATACATGAAGCAGACATCACCCTTGCGCTGGAACTCCCGCGGCATCACCAATGTCGGCACCGTGCGCAAGAACAACGAGGATGCCTTTCTGCACCGTCCCGACCTCGGCGTGTGGGCGGTTGCGGACGGCATGGGTGGCCATGCCGCCGGGGATGTGGCGAGCGGCATGGTGGTCGAGCAACTGGCCCAGTTGCCGCAGAATGGCAGCCTGAACGAGCTGATTGATGCCGTGGAAGACCGGCTGCTGGAGGTCAACCGCAAACTGCTGACCCTGGCCCTGGACCAGAAAGAGCGCACCATCGGCAGCACCGCCGTGGTGCTGGTGGCGCGCGGGCGCCACGCGGCCTGCCTGTGGGCGGGCGACAGCCGCCTGTACCGTATCCGTGGCAAGAACATCGAACAACTGAGCCAGGATCACGCCATGGTCGAGGATCTGATCGCGAGCGGCATGCTGTCACGCGAGGAAGCCGCGAGCCATCCGCAGGCCAACCGCATCACCCGCGCCATCGGCGCCATGCCCGGCTTGTTCGTGGATATCGAGCTGTTCGCCCCCGAGCCGGGAGACATTTACCTGCTATGCAGCGACGGCCTGTACAAAGAGATGTCCGACGAGGACATTGCCAAGACTCTCAAGGGCAACGAACAGGCCGTGGACAAGCTCATTGAGCTTGCGCTGCAACGCCACGCGCGCGATAACGTGACCGTGGTGGCGGTGAAATTCCAATAATCGAAGCTGCCCGGAGGGCGGCACGGTAGTGAACCAGGAGAGGCTTCGTGACCGAATTCAAGAAACTGCTTGACGACGTCATCAAGGGCAACGGCAATCTTGCCCCGATACGCACTTGGCTGGACCGGAACCTGGGCAATCCCGACTGCGATCACGCCGCATTGCTGGACATCGTCGAGCAGGCCGAACAGGCAGGACTGGCGCTACCCGTGGCACATGTGTTACGTACCCACATCGGGGCTGCAAAACCGGCCGCGCCCGCGTCAGACGCACCGGCCGACGATTTCCCCTTTTCACTGGAACCGCTGCCCGAGTCCTCCGCATCGGCTGCGGAAAAAACCGTCATGAATGCGCCGCCTGCCAGCGCCGACAAAACCCAGATTTCTGCCCCGCAGGATCCGGAAAAAACCCAGGTCACCGCGCCCGGCCACGAGGCCACGCGTCCGGCGGCCGACGACCGCACCCAGCAGAGCCGCCCGCCCCGACCCGAGGATGCGGATGCCACCATCAGCATGAGCACCACGGGCGGCAAAACCGTGGTCACACAGACCGATCGCAGCGGCAATCCCGAGGACGCCACCACGCGCACACGTGGGGGCGCCGCTCCCAGCGGGGAATTCGACCCCTTCGCGCTGGACAACGCCCCCACCGGGGGACGCAGCACTCCGACCGGATCCAGTTGGAAAACCAGCACCGGACTCAAGGCCAGCGGCGGCTCCGACAACCTGGGCGTGGGCTCGGTACTGAAGGACCGCTTCGAACTGACCGGTGTGCTCGGCGAAGGCGGCATGGGCAAGGTGTACAAGGCACGCGACCTGCTCAAGGTCGAGGCCAAGGACAAGAATCCGTACATCGCGGTCAAGACCCTGTCCGGCGATTTCAAGCAGCATCCCGAATCCTTCATTGCGCTGCAGCGCGAGTCCAGCAAGGCGCAACGCCTCGCGCACCCCAACATCGCGACCGTATTTGATTTCGACCGCGACGGCGGCACCGTGTACATGACCATGGAGCTGATGGAAGGCGAAGAACTCGCCAGGTACATCAAGCACCTGCCGGCAGGCGGCCTGCCGGTCAACGAAGCCATGAACCTCATCAAACAGTTGTGCGACGGCCTGTCCTACGCACATTCAAAAGGACTGGTGCATTCCGACTTCAAGCCCGGCAATGCCTTTCTGCTCAAGGATGGCACGCTCAAACTGCTGGACTTCGGCATCGCGCGTGCATCCAAGACCAAGCGCGACGCTTCCGGCGAAACCACGGTGTTCGACCCCGGCCAGTTGGGCGCGCTGACCCCGGCCTATGCGACCGTCGAGATGTTCGACGGACAGGATCCCGATCCACGCGACGACATCTACGCGCTGGCCTGTGTTTCCTACGAACTCCTGACCGGCAAACATCCATTCAACAAACTGTCGGCGCCCAAGGTACTGGAAAAGGGCCTGAAGCCCGTCCCCATCGGCAAACTCGACAAGCGCCAGAATCGCGCTCTGATGCGTGCGCTGGCCATCAAGCGGGACGACCGTGCCGCCAGCGTCGAGGAATTCTGGGAGGGCCTGCGGCCCAAGAAAAGCTACACCAAGCAGTATGCCATTGGCGGCATCATCGCCGTCCTGATTATCGTGGGACTCGGCTACAAGCCGGTGGTGGATTACCTGCAAACACGGCGCAACAATCAACTTCTGGCCCAGATCGAGTCCGGCAGTCTCACGATCCCGAACGCGCTGAAAGAGATCGCCCTGCTGGACCCTGACTCCCAGCGCAGCGTACTCGACAGTGCCAGGGATCGCGTCATCAAGTATTTCGAGCAACAGGCCGAAACCCTGGTGGATGAAACCAAGGGACACTACAGTTACGCGGCGGCACTCAAGGAAATTGACACGGCCTCCGGTTACTACACGGATTCGGCCGAACTTGCACAATACCGCGCATCGCTCAACAACCGGCTCAACAACCTGGTACTGAAAATCAACGATCAGTTCCAAGCCAACATGAAGGCCAACCGGCTCATGCCGGTGGAAGGTGAAGACATCACCGACGACATCAAGATTCTCAAGGTCGCGGCGCCCGACAACGCCTTGCTGAACAACGCGGTGCTGATCGGCCGCTATGCAGACATGATCAGGCAGGACGTCAAGGCCAGCAGCTACCAGCAGGCCGACCAGATTCTCGGCGTGGCGCTCAATTACGCTCCCAAGGACGCGGAACTCCTGAACCTCAGGGACCAGGTGAAACGCGAACTCAAGCGTGAGCAGGATGCGCAGCAGATTGCGCAGCTCGAGGCACAGATCAAGGCCGCCGCTCCCCAACTCCGCACATTGGGGGACTTCGCGAAAGTGCGCGAGGCCATGCTGAAACTGCACGCACTGAATCCCGGCAACGCGCAACTCCAGAAACTCAACGGACCCCTCAAGAATGCCCTGCAAAGCGCCTTGAACGCCGCCGCGGCGCAGAAGCAGTGGGCGGGTGCCGAACAGAGCCTCTACGCCTATTCACACCTGCTGTCGGTGCAGGATCTGCTCGCCCAGCGTGAAGCGCTGTCAAAGGCCGAAGTGCAGGCCGGCTATGTCCCGGCCGACATGCAGACGCGTCTGAACCAGGTCCAGCAGCACCGCGATGCAATCGGCAAAATGCTGGCCAGCATCAAGTATGACAGCGATTGGGATGCAAAACTTCTCGGTACGTTCCAGGAGACCATCGCGCTGTTGCAGCCGAACGACATGACGTGGTTCGCGACTCTGCGCGACAGCATCGCCAGGAGTTACATCAAGCTGGCGGAACAAATGGCGCAACAGGACCGCTTCGATGCGGCCGGCAACCTGCTCGACAGCGGTCGCAGTTACGCGCCCGAATTGCCCGATTTTGACCAGGCCAAACAAATGGTCGCGCAGTTGCAGGACAAGTTCCAGAAGGCCCAGGCCGAGCGTCAGCGTCTCGCGCAAGTGGCTAACATGGAAAACACCTTCCAGCTGCAAACCAAAGCCGGGAAAATGGGCGATGCCGACAAGACCTTTGCCGCCCTGCAGCAGCAATTGCCGGCAACCGACAAATTCTTCACCGAAACCGCGCCCAAGCTGTACGCCATGGGCTATCTCGGTCTTGCCAACAACAGCGCGGTAAACGGCAACTACAGCCAGGCCGTGACCTTCGTCCAGGCCGGCATGAAATACGCCGCACTGGATGAGCTGAAGAAAGCCCTGGCCGACTACAGCAATCAGGCCGCACGTGCCGGCCTGCTGGCGATGGTGGACAGCTTGCAGGCGGGCGACATGGACAAGTTGCGCGCCAGACTGGCGCAGGTGCAGAAACTGTTCCCGAAGGAAGAAAGCAAGGTTGAAGACAGTCTGCTCAAGAAACTCGCGCAGCGCATCGAGGGTCTCAAGAACAGCGGCGACCTCGTGACTGCGAACGACCTCCTGAATGCCGCCAAGCAGGTGTTCACCGAAAGCTCGTTGATCCAGCGCATGACACTGCCGAAACCGCAACTGCCCTCGAAATTCGCCAAACTCGGGCGTGAAGCCATGGCCAAGAACGCACTGACCGCGGCGCATGGCTATTTCGATCAGGGTCAGAAGCAGGAAGCCGGCAATGCCGACCTCAAGGCATTCGGCAACCAGTTGCAGGCTGCCCAAGCCAAGGCCAACCAGTACTACGTGGCTTACCAGCAGTCCATGCGTTCGGGCCAGACCTCGACAGCCAAGGAATACCTCGCTTATGCCATGAAGCTGTGGACCGACAATCCCACTTATGAAGCCGAATACAAGCGCAGCTTTGCCACGGCGCAGACACCCGTGCGCAGCAGCAACGGCGGCAGACCCTGCACGGCGGAACTCGCGGGTTACGGGCGCCAGGGCCGCGCCGAGTGCTTTGACAACGTCGGCAGCGCGCGCGGTCCCACCATGGTGGTGGTGCCGGCCGGGGGTGGCAACCCGTCATTCGCCATCGGCAAATACGAGGTGTCCACCGGACAGTGGAACGATTACTGTCGCGCCAGCGGGCAGTGCACGCCCGCGGGCGGTGATGCGGCCGCGCCCGCGACCAACATCCCCTACAGCCAGGTGCAGAAGTACATCGAGTGGCTGTCCGCCAAGAGCGGCGCACACTATTTCCTGCCGACCTACGCGCAGTGGAAATATGCCGCCAGTGCCGGCGGCAGCGACAGCAACCGCGACTTCAACTGCCAGGTCACGCTCGGCGGCCAGGTCATCAAGGGATTGTCCATGGTCAACATAGAAACCGGGCGCGCCAATGCCTGGGGACTGACCAACTACCTCGGCAATGCACAGGAATGGGTGCGCAATGGCGGTGGCGTGGCGGCGGCCGGCGGCGATTACCAGGATCCCCTGTCGCAGTGCAGCCCCAATCTGCTGCGGCCGGGTAATGGTGCCGCCGATCCCCTGACCGGCTTCCGCGTGGCGCGGGACCTGAACCAATGAGAGCGTCCGCAGTCCGCGACCTCGCCCGCCGTCATGCGGCCGGCGAACTGAGCCATGAGGACTATCGGGCGCAGCGCCACCTGCTGATCGAGGAGATCATCGCCGGTACGAAAAACCTGGCCTATGACGAGCAGCGCATCCCCCGCCCGCGCCGCCCGCTGCCGCTCAAGTGGTTTGCCCTGGCCGGTGTCGCGATCGCCGCCATCATTGCCATCACGGTAATCGTATGGCTGACCGGGCGCTCGCACACCGCCGCGCCGAAAGCCGAAGCCGGCGCCAATCCGGCCGAAGCCACGCAAACCTCGCCCGGCCCACAACTGGTGGCGGACTTCCTGCACACCAATTCCTGGGACCAGTCCCACGTGCAGCTTTTCATGCAGCAGTGGAACGCCCTGCCGGGCGCGGAGAAACAATTGGCGCGGCAGGATTTCCGCTTCCCGCGCCTGAACTCGGCCCTGCGTCAGCAGATTGTTTCCCAGCAGGCCATGGCCGATTTGACCAAGAACAATCCCGCCACGCAGGCCCAGCTTGCAAGCCTCAAGGAAATGGCCAAGGTACTGGGGATAAAGCAGGACGAATGACGCGGTGCGGCGAACCGCACAAGCCGCTCATTCTTCGGACTGGAATGAAATCGCGTCGGGTGATTCAGGTGGCAGGCGCTGCCCCAGGGCGATGATGCCGGTACCCTTGATCGGATAATTGTCGCGGCGCACGAACAGTTCTTCGCCGCCATTGGTGTGCACGTACGTGCCGTTGATACTCTGGTCCACGAGCACGAAATTGCCCTTGCGGTATTCCACACGCGCGTGCATGCGCGAAATCAGCGTGTGCTTGACCACCAGGTCGTTGTCTTCGGCCCGCCCCATCACCGCCGAGGGATTGGATTCGTTGATCTCGACGGCCTGATCCCGGTAACGCAGCATCAGGCGGGCCTTGTTGCGCGGCGCGGCATTGGCGGACCAGGAGGTTGCCATGCGCGTCACGTCCTCGCGCTGCCAGATCAGTTCGATCATGGCGATTTCGTCGCGCTTGCCCTTCACGGTGGCGAGATCAATCTGGCGCGTGGATGCCTGCCAGGCCGCCGACAGATGGTCCACCGTGCCGGCAGTCGTGAGTATCTGGCCGGCCTTTGCCTGCCCGGCCATGCGCGCCGCGGTGTTCACGGCATCGCCGTACACGTCGCCATCAGCCTCCACGATCACCGGCCCGAAGTGGAAGCCGGTGCGGATCTGGATGC
>DASSRV010000209.1:0-2630 GCA_035701605.1 Gammaproteobacteria bacterium | reverse complement strand
GTGTTCTTCACGATCACGACCCGGAGTCCGTTGTCGAGCGTGGTACGCAGCACGTCGCTGCCCTGCACGGCGCTGGCGGCAGCCGGCTGACTCGCGGGCGCGGACGGGGTGACAGAAGACGAATGGGTGGCGCAGGCCGTCAGCAGTGCGGCCGACAGCATCACAAGCAGTTTACGCAGCATGTTGATCCCCTGAGAAATGACTGATGCCCACCCCCGGCGGGCGGGACGCACTATCCCAGAATCAGCCGTGAATCTCAAGCGACAACACGCTCAGCCGCACTCTCAGGGCGTGTAACCCAGATTCGGTGCCAGCCAGCGCTCGGCGGTTTCGATATCCATGCCCTTGCGTTGCGCATAGTCCTGCACCTGATCGCGATTGATCTTCCCGACCGCGAAGTATTGCGCTTCGGGGTGTGCAAAATAGAATCCGCTGACGGCCGCGGCAGGCCACATGGCGTAATGCTCGGTCAGGCGAATGCCGGCCACGCGCTCCGCATCCAGCAACTGCCAGATACCGTGCTTCTCGGTGTGCTCGGGGCAGGCGGGATAGCCCGGTGCCGGCCGGATACCCTTGTACAGCTCCTTGATCAAGGCGTCGTTGTCCAGCGTCTCGTCCGCCGCATAACCCCAGAATTCCCTGCGTACCCTTTCGTGCAACAATTCCGCAAACGCTTCCGCCAGCCGGTCGGCCAGCGATTTGAGCAGGATCGCGTTGTAATCGTCGTGATCCGTCTCGAAGCGTTTGAGATGCGCTTCGATGCCGAGACCGGCAGTCACCGCGAACGCCCCCAGGTAATCCTCGATGCCGCTGGCCTCGGGCGCCATGAAATCCACCAGGCAGCGGTTGGGTTTGCCGGGCGGTTTCTCCTGCTGCTGGCGCAGGAAATGGAAAGTGAGCAACCGCTTGTCGCGGTCGCCATCGTGGAATACGGCCACGTCGTCGCCGTTCACGGCATTGGCGTGAAACAGGCCGTACACCGCATTGGCGCGCAGCCATTTATCCCCGATAATCCGGTCCAGCATGGCATTGGCGTCCGCGAACAGCTTGCGCGCGGTCTCGCCCTTCCCGGGATCATCGAGGATGCGCGGATAGCTGGCCTTGAGTTGCCAGACATGGAAGAACGGCGTCCAGTCAATGTAGCGGCGGATATCCGCCAGCGGGTAATCGTCCAGCACTTCCACACCCAGCCGGCGCGGTCGCGTCGGCGCATAACCCTGCCATTCGATGGGCGTGCGGTTGGCGCGTGCGGCCTCCAGTGAAAGCCAGCGCGTGTGGTCCTCGCGGCCGGCATGCTGTGCACGCACTTCCGCGTATTCCTGCCGGACGCTCTCCACGAACGCCTGTCGGCCCTCGCCCAGCAGGCTGGTGGCGACGCTCACGGCGCGCGAGGCATCCTTGACGTAGGTCACCGGGCCGGAATAATTCGGTGCGATCTTCACCGCGGTGTGGGTGCGCGACGTGGTGGCGCCGCCGATCAGCAGCGGAATGGTGCAGCCGGTGCGCTGCATCTCCTTCGCCACGTGCGCCATCTCTTCCAGCGAAGGCGTAATCAGCCCGGACACACCGATGATGTCGGCCTTCTCGGCCCGCGCCGTGTCCAGGATTTTCTGCGCCGGCACCATCACGCCGAGATCCACGATCTCGTAGTTGTTGCAACCCAGCACCACGGCCACGATGTTCTTGCCGATGTCGTGCACGTCGCCCTTGACCGTGGCCAGCACGATCTTGCCCTTGGCACGGCTGGCGGCGTCCTTCTGCGCCTCTATATAAGGTATCAGCCAGGCCACCGCCTTCTTCATCACGCGCGCGGATTTCACCACCTGCGGCAGGAACATGCGGCCACTGCCGAACAGGTCGCCGACCACGTTCATGCCGTCCATGAGCGGGCCTTCGATCACGTCCAGCGGCCGCGCCGCCTGCAAGCGCGCCTCCTCGGTATCCGCCTCGATGTAATCGGTGATGCCCTGCACCAGGGCGTGCGTCAGGCGCGCGGCCACCGGTTGTTCCCGCCAGGCCAGATCCAGTGCCTGTTTCCTGCTGCCCTGCCGCAACGATCCGGCAAACGCCACCAGTCGCTCCGCGGCATCCGGATGCCGGTTCAGCAATACATCCTCGACGTGCGTCAGCAGGTCTTTTGGAATTTCCTCGTACACCGCGAGCTGTCCGGCATTGACGATACCCATGTCCAGCCCGGCACGGATGGCGTGATACAGGAAAGCCGCGTGCATGGCCTCGCGTACCGCGTTGTTGCCGCGGAACGAGAACGACACGTTGCTGACCCCGCCACTGACCAGCGCCTGCGGCAGACGTTGCTTGAGCTGCCGGACCGCCTCGATGTAGTCCACGGCGTAGTCGTTGTACGCCTCGATGCCGGTACCGACCGGGAAGACGTTGGGATCGAAAATGATGTCCTCGGGCGGGAAACCGGCGCGCTCCGTGAGCAGTGTCCAGGCACGCTCGCAGATCGCCACGCGGCGCGCCAGCGTGTCAGCCTGGCCCTGCTCATCGAAAGCCATGACCACCACGGCGGCACCGTAGCGGCGCGCGAGCTTCGCCTCGTGCAGGAACCTCTCCTCGCCTTCCTTGAGACTGATGGAATTGATGACGCATTTCCCTTGCAGGCATTG
>DASSRV010000208.1:0-6191 GCA_035701605.1 Gammaproteobacteria bacterium | reverse complement strand
CGATGGTGAGCACGCCGGCGTAATCGAAATGCTGCATGAGACGGCGCATGTAGGTCTGCGCGAGCGACTGCAATTTCCCGTCCGTACAGGGCGCCAGCGACAGGCGCAGGATCCCGTCACGATGCCGGTTCTCGGACAGCGGATAAAACGCCACGTCCCCGCGCCGGTTGCGCACACCGATCAGCGACACTTCGCGCTCGAAGGGAATGAATTGTTCCAGGATCAAGGGCACACCGGACAGCGCGTTGAACGCGCTGCCGAGTTCCGCGGGACTGTGGATCAGGCGCTGGCCGCGACCGTCGTAACCGAGACGCCGGGTTTTCAACACCGCCGGGTAGCCGATGTGCTGGATCGCGTCTTCCAGTTCCGGCATGGATTCGAGCGCGCGAAACGCAGGCGTGGGGATTTTAAGTTCCTGAAACAGGGTCTTTTCCGTCAAACGGTCCTGACCCGCCGCGAGCGCGGCCACCGGCGGCAGGAAGGGAGTCGTCTCGGGCACGCCGGCAAGCGCCGCCACCGGCACGTTTTCCACGTCGTAGGTGAGCAGGTCCACCTGTGCCGCGAGATCCGCGATCTTGTTTGCGTCGCTGAATTCGCCGAGCAGGATGTCGCCCACCCGTGCGCCGGGGGCGTCCGTGCTCTTGTCGAGGAAGGTGAATTGCAGGCCGAGCGGGTAACCGGCCAGTGCCATCATCTGGCCCAGTTGGCCGGCACCGATGATGCCGATCCTGCGTCGCGCGGGCGTGGCAGCGGGATTCGAGGATTTCTGGTTCATGCCAGCCTGCCCGGAAAATGGAACGCCTGTCCGCAGCGGACGCCGCGCGGCAATCGTGGTGTGGCCTATCTGGATGGATCGGGTTCTTTGAGCACGGTTTCCGTCTGGTGTTGGCGGAAGCCGTCCAGTTGTTTGCGGATCTCGGGATACTTGTTGCCGAGGATTGCGGCCGCCAGGAGCGCCGCGTTCACCGCGCCGGCTTCACCGATGGCGAGCGTGCCGACCGGCACGCCGGCCGGCATCTGCACGATGGACAGCAGCGAATCCATGCCCTTGAGCGCTTTGGATTTCACCGGCACGCCGAGCACCGGCAACGGGGTTTTTGCCGCCACCATGCCGGGCAGGTGCGCGGCGCCGCCGGCGCCGGCGATGATGACTTCCAGGCCGCGTTGCGCCGCGCCGGCTGCGTAGTCGAACAGGAGATCGGGTGTGCGGTGCGCGGACACCACGCGCGTTTCGTGCGCGATGCCGAGTTGCGTCAGGGTCTGCGCCGCATGTTGCAGCGTGTCCCAGTCGGAGCGGGAACCCATGATGACGCCGACGAGTGCTTTCATCTGCCTATTCTACCCGCAGCCCGCGGCGGCATAAACCGCGGTGATGGCCGGTTTCAAGCCAGGTCCTGGAGATAGCGGAACAGGCTGCGGGCGTGCCGAGGCGGCTGGCCGGCGGCAGTCTCCCGCACGGCCGCGCGCAGCAACTGGCGCAGTTGCTGGGGGTCCGCGTCCGGGTGCCCGGCCAGGAATTCTGCCAGTGCGGCATCGCCTTCGGCCATGAGTCGGTTGCGCCAGTGCTCGGTCTGCCGGAAGCGGGCACCGGCAAGGCGGTCGGCGCTGCGCAGTTCATCGAGTCGCGCCCGGATCGGCGCCGGATCAATCCGGCGCATGAGCTTGCCGATGTACTGGCGCTGGCGCTTGAGTGCGCCGTGACTGGTGATCCGGCGCGCGAATTCCACCGCCTCGCGCAAGCTGTCCGGCAACGGCAGGGTGGCGAGCTGGGCTGCCGGCAGTGTCACCAGCTCCTCGCCGAGACGCTGCAAGTCTTCCATCTCACGCTTGCGTTGCGCGCGGCTCGGACTGTCTGCGATGTCGTCCTGCAAATCCATCGGGTTACAATGCCGCCTGATTACCGCTCTGAAAATTGGAAACACATGTCGGCAACGCACGATGATTCTAGCAGTTACGACCAGGCCGGTCTGGAAGCACTGGTGGGCCGGGTTCTGGAGCGCGCACGCGCCGGGGGTGCGACGCAGGCCGAAGCCGGCGTCAGCATCGAATCCGGACTCAACCTGAGCGTGCGGCTGGGTGAAGTCGAAACCCTCGAATACCAGCGTGATCGTGGCCTCGGCGTCACGGTGTACATCGGCCAACGCAAGGGCTCGGCCAGCAGTTCGGATTTGTCCGGGAGCGCCATCGAGGACACGGTGCGCGCCGCGCTGAGCATCGCGCGTTACACGGCGGAGGATGCCTGTGCGGGTCTCGCCGATGCCGCGCTCATGGCCACGCAATTGCCGGATCTGGATTTGTGTCACCCCTGGGCGCTGACCCCGGAACAGGCCATTGAGATTGCACGCGAGTGCGAGGCGGCCGCGCGCGGACATGACCCGCGTATCACCAATTCCGAAGGTGCCAGCGTGAGCACGCATCGCGGTCTGCGCGTGTACGGCAACACGCACGGCTTTGTCGCCGGCTACGAAAGCACCAGCCACAGCCTGAGTTGCTCGGTGATCGGCAGCGCGGACGGGCAGATGCAGCGCGATTACTGGTACACGAGCGCACGCGATGCGGCCGGACTCGAATCCGCGGCGGCGGTGGGCCGGCGCGCCGCGGAACGCACCGTGGCGCGGCTCGGTGCGCGCAAACTCGGCACGCGCCACGCGCCGGTGCTGTTCACGCCGGACGTGGCGCGCGGCTTCATCGGCCATTATCTCGGTGCCATGCGCGGCGGCGCACAATACCGCGAGGCCTCGTTCCTGCTGGGCGGCGCGGGACAGCGGGTATTCCCGGAATTCGTGCAACTGTCGGAGCGCCCGCACCTGCGCGGTGCGCTCGCGAGCGCGGCATTCGACAACGAAGGGGTCGCCACGCGGGACCGTGAACTCGTGGATCGCGGTGTGGCGGGCAACTACCTGCTGGACAGTTACGCGGCACGCAAGCTCGGCCTCAAGAGCACCGGGCATGCGGGCGGCGTGCGCAACCTCATCGTCCAGCCCGGCGCACTGGATTTGACCGGCCTGCTTGCACGCATGGGCAGCGGTCTCATGGTGACGGAATTGATCGGGCAGGGCGTGAACGGCGTCACCGGCGATTACTCGCGTGGCGCGGCCGGTTTCTGGGTGGAACAGGGGGAGATTACGTATCCGGTCGAGGAAATCACCATCGCCGGCAACCTTCGGGACATGTACCGCAACGTGCTCGCCATCGGCAACGACGTGGACCTGCGCGGCGCGATCCGCACCGGCTCGATCCTGGTCGGCGAGATGACCATCGCGGGCGCCTGAGGCGGCATTGGTCTTCAATTACTACCATCGCCTGAGCGCCGCCAACAAGCGCATCTATGTCGCCAGCGACCGGGTCGAGCAACTCCTGTTGCCGGATGCGACGCCGCTCAGACCGCTCGCCGCCGCGCTGGCGGACGCCCTGCAAGCCGACCAGCGCGCCGCCGTCGAACGCATCTGCAACGAGCTGGCGGCCGGCATGAATGCGCGCTACGGCATTCCGCCCGTCACCATCAAGGTGCTGTCACGCCGCCCGTCCAACGATTACGGCGAATTGCACGGGCTGTACGAAGGCGTGGAAGGCCGCATCAAGGTGGCGAAGATCACGCTCTGGATGCGCACCGCGCAACGCAAACAGGTGGTGGCGTTCAAGAGTTTCCTGCGCACCTTCCTGCACGAGATGTGCCACCATTTCGATTACGAACACTTGAAGCTCGCCGATTCCTTCCACACCGAGGGCTTCTACAAGCGCGAATCCAGCCTGTTCCACCAGCTCATGGATTGACCGGTGCCGGCCGTCCACCCCTTCGACGGGTCTGCCGCGGGCCTGTAAAATAGCCGCTCCGCAGCCGGCCAGCGCCGGTTTTCATCAGGTTTTACAGGAGCTTATGCGTGGCCGAGTACACCGCCCCCCTGCGCGACATGCAGTTTGTCATCAACGAGCTGGCCGGTCTCGACGCCGTTGCCGCGCTGCCCGGCTGTGGGGAAGTGACGCCCGATCTGGCCGAGGCGGTGCTGGACGCGGCCGGCAAATTCGCGACCGAGGTGCTTTCGTCGCTGAATCGGGTGGGCGACAAGACCGGCGCGAAACTCGCGGGCGACACGGTCACGACGCCGCCGGGCTTCAAGGAGGCTTACGCGCGTTTCGTGGCCGACGGCTGGAACGGCCTGGCGCTCGATCCCGAATACGGCGGACAGGGGCTTCCGCAGTTGATCGCCACGCCGGTGATCGAGATGTGGCAGGCCGCGAACATGGCCTTTGCACTCTGTCCCATGCTGACCGAGGGCGCGGTGGAAGCCTTGATGCTGCGCGGCTCGGATGCGCTCAAGAATATCTATCTGCCGAAAATGGTATCGGGCGAATGGACCGGCAGCATGAACCTGACCGAGCCGCAGGCCGGTTCCGACCTCGGTCAAGTGCGCACCCGCGCGGTGCGTGAAGGCGATCATTACCGCATCACCGGCCAGAAAATCTTCATTACCTACGGCGAGCACGACTGGACCGACAACATTATCCACATGGTGCTGGCGCGCACGCCGGATGCGCCGGAAGGTGTCAAGGGCATCAGCATGTTCGTGGTGCCGAAATTCCTCGTGAACGAGGACGGCTCGCTCGGCGCACGCAACGACGTGCATTGTGCCTCGCTGGAGCACAAGCTCGGCATCCATGCCAGTCCCACCGCGGTGTTGTCGTACGGGGAAAAAGAGGGCGCGATCGGCTATCTGATCGGCGAGGAAAACCACGGCCTCGCCTACATGTTCATCATGATGAACATGGCGCGCTTCGCGGTCGGCGTGCAGGGGCTCGGCATTTCGGAGCGTGCCTGGCAGCAGGCCGTGGCATTTGCGAAAGAGCGGGTACAGAGTGCCGATGCCTCGGTGCGCGGCGGCAAGCCGGTCGCGATCATCCGACATCCGGACGTGCGACGCATGCTGATGAGCATGAAGGCCAAGATCGAGGCCATGCGTGCCTTGTGCTACGTCACCGCCACCCAACTCGACATCAGTTTCCATCACGCGGACGAGGCCATGCGCCAGCGCGCGCAGGCGTTTGTGGACCTGATGATTCCGGTAGTGAAAGGCTGGTGCACGGAGAATGCGATTGAAATTACCTCGACAGGTATCCAGATTCACGGCGGCATGGGCTTCATCGAGGAAACCGGCGCCGCACAGCATTTCCGCGATGCACGCATTTCCACGATTTACGAAGGCACCACCGGCATCCAGGCCAAGGATTTGATCGGGCGCAAGCTCGCGCGTGACGGCGGTGTGGTGGCCAAGGCCGTGATTGCGGAAATGCGTGCGCTGGACAAGCAGCTTGCCGGCAGCGCGGATGCGGATCTGAAAGTCATCCATGCGCGGCTTGCGGAGGGCATCGGCGCGCTGGAGCAGTGCGTGGACTGGCTGGTGACGAACTATGGCACGGACATCAAGGCCGCATCGGCCGGGGCCGTGCCGTTCCTGAAACTGTTCGGCATCGTCGCCGGCGGCTGGCAGATGGCGCGCGCCGCGCTTGTGGCACGGCAGAAACTGGATGCCGGCGATGCCGATGCCGCATTTTACAAAGCCAAGCTCGGCACCGCGCGCTATTACGCCGATTACGAACTCGGTCAGGCCGAGGGATTGCAAGCGAGCATCGTTGAGGGTGCCGCGGGTGTGTTGGCGCTGGACGAAGATCAGTTCTGAACTGCATCCAATTCACACTGCAATTTCTCCGTCATACCAGCCTAGGCCGGTATCCAGTCAAGATAAGTTTCCCGACCTTTGGCCGGGAGGCCGATCAAGATCTGGGCCCCGGCTTCCGCCGGGGCGACGGTATTCCGGCCAAGTTCATGGTTTCCGTCATACCGGCCCTTCGACGGGCTCAGGGCAGGCCGGGCTTCGCCCGAGCCGGTATCCAGTCAAATAATTTCTTCGTACAAATCTTCCCATTCCGGGTTGTGTTCCTCAATCAGGCGCAGCTTCCAGTCGCGTCGCCATTCCTTGAGCGATTTTTCGCGCGCTATTGCTGAGGTCATGTTGTCGTGTAGCTCATACCAGACCAGCGTATGTACGCCATATCTGTTGGTGAATCCCTCGACAGCGTTGTTCCGGTGCTCCCAGATGCGTTTCACGAGATTTGACGTCACGCCGACATAGAGCGTGCCGTTGCGCTGACTTGCGAGGATATAAACACAGGGCTGAATGCTCCGTTGCATGATT
>DASSRV010000207.1:0-3047 GCA_035701605.1 Gammaproteobacteria bacterium | reverse complement strand
GTACGCCGCATCCCGATAGGCATCGGACGGATGCGCGCCGGATGCCTGCAAGGCCGCGGCGCGCTGCCGCACCGGCTCCCACAGCAACGCGGCAAACAGGAAGGCCGGCGTGACCGGACGCGCTTGCGCCACGCGCGCATCGGTGCTGGCGAGCGCGCGACTGATGAATACGTGCGGAAAACCCTCTTCCTCGAGCCGCAGTGCGGCCTCGGTGCGCGGGAACAGCGGCGCGAACAGGCCAAGACGGCGCAGCACCTCGAATGCCTGCGCACCGAAGCCGTACAGGAACAGTTTCAGGATTTCCTCGAACAACCGCGCCGGCGGAATGTCGGCCAGCAGCGGCGCGAGTGCCGCAATCGGACGTTCGGTATCGGCATGCAGGCGGAACCCGAGCTTGGCGGCAAAGCGGGCCGCGCGCAACATGCGCACCGGATCTTCGCGATAGCGCTGGTCCGGATCGCCGATCAGTCGCAACTGCCCGGCGCGCAGGTCCGCCATGCCGTCCACGTAGTCCACTATCGAGAAATCGCGGATGTCGTAGTACAAGGCATTGACGGTGAAATCGCGCCGGAACGCATCCTGTTCCAGCGTGCCATAGACGTTGTCGCGCAGGATGCGGCCGTTCTCGGTCTGGGCAAGTGCGTGCCGCTCCTCGTGCGCGGCCCGGAACGTGGCGACCTCCACGATGTCGCGGCCGAAATGCACGTGTGCGAGCCGGAAACGCCGGCCAATCAGGCGGCAGTTGCGGAACAGGGCCTGCACCTGCTCCGGGCTGGCGTCGGTGGCCACGTCGAAATCCTTGGGTTCGCGCCCCAACAGCAGGTCGCGCACCCCGCCCCCCACCAGATACGGTTCATGCCCCGCCTGCTTGAGCCGGTACAGCACCTTGAGGGCGCTTTCCGAGATGTTGGCCCGGGAAATGGCGTGTTCGGCGCGGGGAATCAGGACAGGATTGCTGACGGGTTGATCCAATGTATTCACGAACGGCTGGTTTTCGAGGCGTCGCTTCTGGTGGCGAATCAGGGGCCTGCGTATAATACCACCTCTTCACGCCCGCTCCCTTCGTCTAGAGGCCTAGGACGGAGCCCTCTCAAGGCTTAAACACCGGTTCGAATCCGGTAGGGAGCGCCAATTTCCTCGCACGATTCCGCGATGCACGACGCCGCCACACAACCCGCTCCGCCCGCACGCAGCGGCATGGCACCGGCGCTGTGGCGACGGCTGGCCGCCGCGTTCTACGACAGCCTGGTGCTGATCGCCCTTTTCATCGTCGCCACGTTCTTCATCGTGCCGTTTGCGCCGCACGGCGAAACCCTGGACGCTTTCTACGTGCACCATCCGGCCGTGAAGCTTGCCTACCAGTTCGGCCTGCTGGCGCTCGGGTTCGCCTTTTTCGGCGGATTCTGGATGCGCAGCGGACAGACCGTCGGCATGCTGGCCTGGAAACTGCGCGTGGTGCAATCCGCGAACGGCGCACGCATCACCTGGAAGCAGGCGCTCACGCGTTATCTGTGCGCCATCCTGTCGTGGCTCGTGTGCGGATTGGGTTTCCTGTGGAGCCTTTGGGATCGCGAACGCAAGACCTGGCACGACCGCCTGTCCGGCACCGAATTGTGCATGGCGACATCCATCGCGGAACAGGCCGGATCAGCGCCATGAATGCGTGATGGATACCCGGACAAACCGAAGTACGGCCGCGATTCATCCGGCACTTTGCTAGAACTTGTCTCAAAACCACGTTCGCCCTGAGCGTAGCGCCGTAGGCGCGGAGTCGAAGGGAGTTAAATCTATGATTTTTATGTGTTTCGACTTCGCCTGTCCTGAGCTTGTCGAAGGACCCAACACGAACGCTTGGATAATTTCGAGATAGATCCTAGTGTATTATTTGCGCGATTTTGCGCTTGGGGAATGCCATGTTTTCGCTGCAAACCATGTTCGGTAAAGGGGATCGCTTCTACACCCTGCTGGAATCCAGTGCGGGGGCTGCCCGGGACGGCGCCAAGGCCCTGCAGGGATTGCTGGAATCGCACGGTGAACCGATGTTGCTGGACAGCTTTCGTGCCGCGCGCCGGCGCGAGAAGGAACTGGCGGCACAGATCAGCGAGGCCCTGGTCAATACCTTCGTGACCGCGCTCGACCGCGAGGACATCGAGGCCATGTCTTCCGCGCTCTACCGCATCCCCAAGACCATCGAGAAATTCGCCGAGCGCTACGTGATCGTGGTTCGTCGCGTCGAGGGGATTGATTTCATCTCGCGCGCCCGCTTGTTGATGAACGCGACCGGGAGCGTGGCGGAGATGGTGCGCGAACTGCGCAACGGCATGAGTATCGAGCGTATGCGTGCGCTTCAGGACCGGTTGCAGGCCACCGAATCGGAAGCCGACCGGCTGCTTCTGGAGCCGTATCGGGACCTGTATCTCGAGAGCGACGATCCGATCCGGATGATGCTGGCCAAGGACCTGTTCGAATTGATGGAGAAGGCCATTGACCGTTGCCGCGACGTCGGCAACATCATTTATTCAATCGTGTTGAAGAACTCATGACCGCCACAGGCAGGGACGGAAAAGTATCCGCCATTCATGCGGTAACCGTCGCATGAGCATCGGCCTGTTGATTGCGGTGATCGTGATCGCCCTGATATTCAACTACATCAACGGCTTCCACGACACCGCCAATTCCATCGCCACGGTAGTGGCCACCAAGGTATTGTCGCCGGGCCAGGCGGTGTTGTTGGCTGCAATCACGAATCTGCTGGGCGCGCTGCTGGGTTCGGCCGTGGCAATCACGATTGCGACTGGACTGATTGACGCCGGTGTGCTGCATGTCGGTGGCGAAGTGCTGATTTGCGCGCTGCTCGGCGCCACGGTCTGGAACCTGATGACCTGGTGGTTGGGTCTGCCATCGTCGTCCTCGCACGCGCTGATCGGTGGTCTTTGCGGCGCCGCCTTCGCCGCGTCCGCCGGCAACTTCCAGGCAATCATCTGGGCCACCGATCCCAATCGCTGGTGGCACGGCGGCGGACTGATTCCCAAGGTGCTGGTGCCGAT
>DASSRV010000206.1:0-3937 GCA_035701605.1 Gammaproteobacteria bacterium | reverse complement strand
TCTGGTGTTCATGCAGTTCGATCGGGATGCGGACGGGAAGCTCACGCCCCTGCCCAAACCCTGCGTGGACACCGGCATGGGCCTGGAACGCATCGCCGCGGTCTTGCAGGGTGTGCATTCCAATTACGACATTGATTCATTCAAGCGTCTGATCGAGGCCGCGGCAGACGTCACGGGCACGAAGGACTTGAGCAGCCCCTCGCTGCGCGTGATTGCCGATCACATCCGTGCCTGCGCGTTCCTGATTGCCGACGGCGTGCTGCCGTCCAACGAAGGCCGCGGTTACGTGTTGCGGCGCATCATCCGCCGCGCCATCCGTCATGGGTACAAGCTCGGACAGGAAAAACCGTTCTTCCACAAATTGGTCGAAGCGCTCGATCAGGAAATGGGCAAGGCTTATCCGGCGTTGCACCGAGCAGCGGCACGTGTCAGCAAAGCCTTGTTGCAGGAAGAGGAACGCTTTGCCGAGACCCTGGAACAGGGCATGAGCCTGCTGGATGAGGCGATTGCTGCACTCAAAGACAAGCAGATTCCCGGCACAGCGGTATTCAAGCTCTACGACACCTATGGCTTCCCGGTTGATTTGACTGCCGATATTGCGCGCGAACGGGGACTGAGTCTGGACATGGTCGGCTTCGAGCACGAAATGGAAGCGCAACGCGAACGTGGTCGCGCGGCGAGCCGATTTGGTGCCGAGTACGGCCAGGATGTCGAGATCGAGGGCAAAACGCAGTTCACCGGTTATGACTCGCTGAAAGGCACAGGCAAAATCGTGGCGCTGTTTCGCGGCCGTGAGGCGGTGCAGTCGCTCAAGACCGGCGAGCAGGGTATGGTGGTGCTGGACCGCACGCCGTTCTATGCCGAATCCGGCGGTCAGGTAGGCGACAAGGGCGTGTTGCGTGCCGGCGGTGCGGAATTCAAGGTCGAAGACACCCAGAAACGCGGCGGCGGTGCACATGCGCATCTCGGCACCGCGACGAAAGGCGAACTGAAGATCGGCGATACGGTGGACGCACAGGTTGACGCGAATCTGCGTGCCGCGACGGTGCTGAACCATTCCGCGACGCATCTGTTGCATGCCGCCCCGCGTCAGGTGCTGGGTGCGCATGTGACCCAGAAAGGCTCACTGGTCGCGCCGGACCGGCTGCGGTTCGATTTTTCGCATTACCAGCCGATCACGCCCGAAGAATTGCAACGTATTGAGGATCTGGTCAACGCACAGATTCGTCGTAACGCGGAAGCCGATGTGCGCGAGATGGCTTATGACGACGCGATTGCATCGGGCGCGATGGCGCTGTTCGGCGAGAAATACGGCAGCACCGTGCGCGTGATGAAGTTCGGCGAGTTCTCCACCGAACTGTGCGGCGGCACCCACGTGAGCCGGGTCGGCGACATCGGGTTTTTCAAGATCGTGAGTGAAGGCGGCGTGGCGGCCGGCGTACGCCGTATTGAGGCGGTGACGGGCGAAGGTGCGCTGGCCTGGTTGCATCAGGCCGAACACACCTTGCGCAATGTGGCGGAACTGACCAGGGGCGGACTCGATAACATCGAGGACAAGGTCAGCCAGCTGCTGGAACGCAACCGCAAGCTGGAAAAGGAACTGGAACAACTCAAGGGCAAACTGGCCAGTCGGCAGGGCGGCGATCTCGCCGCACAGGCCGTGGACGTGAACGGCGTCAAGGTGCTGGCCTCGCGGCTCGAGGGCGCGGATGCCAAAACGCTACGCGATACCGTCGATCAACTGAAAAACAAACTCGGCACGGCGGCAATCGTGCTGGCCGCGGTCGAGGATGAGAAAGTGCGGTTGGTGGCCGGCGTGACGGCCGATCGCATGGCCAGACTCAAGGCCGGCGAACTGGTCAATGCCGTGGCCCAGCAGGTCGGCGGCAAGGGTGGCGGCCGGCCCGACCTGGCGCAGGCCGGCGGCGACAATCCGGCCGCGCTCGATGCCGCGCTGCGGTCCGTGCCGGACTGGGTGCGGAACCATCTCGGCTAGCGCGGAGTCGCACACTTACAGATGAACCACGGGGACCGGTTGTGGCGCTGATCGTGCAGAAGTACGGCGGCACGTCCGTGGCCGATTGCGCGCGTATCGAGCACGTAGCCGACAAAGTGCTGGCCGCGCGCCGCAACGGTCACGATATCGTCGTGGTGGTTTCGGCGATGTCCGGCGAGACCGATCGTCTGCTCAGTCTCGGCAAGACTATCAGCACGCGTCCCAGCAGCCGGGAACTCGACGTGCTGCTCTCCACCGGTGAACAGGTCACCATTGCATTGCTAGCCATTGCGCTGGAAAAGCGTGGCTGCAAGGCGCGTTCATTCACCGGCGCCCAGGTGCGCATCGTCACCGACACGGCGCACACCAAGGCGCGCATCGAAGCCATTGACGACGCCTACCTGCGGGCGGCAATCGCCGAGGGTTGCGTACCGGTGGTGGCCGGTTTTCAGGGCGTGGATGCGCAAGGCAATATCACCACGCTCGGTCGCGGCGGTTCGGATACCACGGCGGTGGCATTGGCAGCCGCGCTCAAGGCGGACGAATGCCAGATTTACACCGACGTGGACGGCGTTTACACCACCGATCCGCGTGTGGAGCCGCACGCACGCCGGCTGGAGCGGATTACCTTCGAGGAAATGCTGGAACTGGCAAGTCTGGGCAGCAAGGTGCTGCAAATCCGCTCGGTGGAGTTTGCCGGCAAATACAATGTGCCCTTGCGCGTGCTGTCCACTTTCAAGGAAGGGGAAGGCACGTTGATTACCTACGAGGATGACGCCGTGGAAGCCGCAGTCGTATCAGGCATCGCGTTCAATCGCGACGAAGCCGAGATCACCGTCATGGGCGTGCCGGACGAGCCGGGCACGGCGTATCGGATTCTGGGTCCGATCGCGGACGCCAATATCGAGGTGGACATGATCGTGCAGAACGTGGCGCGCGATGGCCGCCTCGACTTCACGTTCACCCTGCACCGTGACGATTGTCCGCGGGCTCTTGAAATCCTGGAGCACAATCTGGCCGACATGGGCGGCGAAAGCGTGGTCGGCAACGATCGTGTCGGCAAAATCTCGCTGGTGGGGGTGGGTATGCGCTCCCATGCCGGTGTCGCGGCAACCATGTTCGAGGCCCTGTCCAAGGAGGGCATCGGTATCCGGATGGTGGCTACCTCGGAAATCAAGATTTCCGTGGTGGTCAATGAAAAGCACCTGGAGCAGGGGGTACGGGTTCTGCATCAGGCGTTCCAGCTCGCGGCGGCACCCAAGGAGGACTTCCTGCGGGCCGCGGGCGGCGGGGCGGGTTGAGTGGCAGGCCCGAAACCCGGAGAATAGCCGCTCCCTGCCCCTGACCGGGGCGGCGGGCAAAAAAACAACAGGCAATGGACGACAACCGATTGAGTGCTGCAGGAGAGAAATATGCTGATTCTGACCCGTCGCGTCGGGGAAACCATCATGATTGGAGACAGCGTCACCGTCACGGTTCTGGGTGTGAAAGGTAACCAGGTCCGTGTCGGCGTCAATGCCCCCAAAGACATCGCGGTCCACCGCGAAGAAATCTACGAGCGCATCAAACACGAGCAGGAAGGCGGCGCCGGCGCCCCGCACGACTAGGCGTCCACGCGGCTTTTGACCGGCCGAATCGAGGCCGGTATCATGCCCCTCCCCGGCGGAAGGCAGGTTTTGCCCATCAGGGCCGCCGTGCTGTGTTCGGGTTTTGGTTGTGGAGAGAGGGCCGAGCTGGGCGACAAAATCGCCTGGAGCGATTTTGAACAGCGCCGCAGCGCGGCGCTGGCCCCGAAGGGGCGGAGGGCATGGATAGCCCGGAGTAACGCGCTCCGGGGGAGCGCCGCCGTGATAATGCCCGCCAAGGGTTAAGCGGTGGCTTGAATTTGAATATTTTGGAGAGATGGCCGAGCTGGTCGAAGGCGCTCCCCTGCTAAGGGAG
>DASSRV010000205.1:0-5343 GCA_035701605.1 Gammaproteobacteria bacterium | reverse complement strand
ATCTCGGTCCTCCGTCGCGCCACCTTATGCCAAATTGCCGGAGCCGTCCAGCCGGCGAATACGATTGTGAAATCCGGAGCTTACGTGAAAGTCCAATTCCCGTTCGGCCTGACGCTGTGTGTTGCGATGCTCGTATGTGGCTGCCAGTCGCGCACCGCAACGGATGCCGCAGCCAGTGCTGAACTGCTGCAAGCCGATCAAGCGTTTTCTGCCGATTCCGTGCAACAGGGTTTTGCCGCGGCATTCCGCAGTCATGCGCTGGACGATGCGGTATTCCTGCCGCAGGGTGGCGCGGCAGTGCACGGTGCCGCGCAAATCGCCGGGTACCTGGGCCAGGTGCCGGACGACACGCACATCAGTTGGACGCCGCAGGGTGGCGAGGCTTCCGGGAAGCTCGGGTACACCTGGGGTATCTATACATTGTCCGGTGGCGGCAAGCACGATCAGGCCACGCTTGCCTACGGCAAGTACCTGTCGGCATGGAAGCGCCGTGACGGTCATTGGAAGCTGGCGGCGATGATGACCAATCAATCGCCGGGACCGGCCGGCTAGATCAATTCAGTGGGACAGGCGCGGCCCTTGGCCGCGATGCCGGAGATCGGTCAAGCCAGCGTGCGCATGCGGGCAAGCTGCCGTTCCAATTTCTCGATGGCTGCGCGAGTCTCGGCAGCCTTGGCGCGCACACCGTCCACGACCTCAGCCGGCGCGCTGCCGACAAAATTCGCGTTATCCAGTTTGGCGGCAGTGCGCGCCAGTTCCTGACGCAGCTTGTCGAGTTGTTTTTCCAGGCGCGCGATTTCCGCGCCAGCGTCAATGAGACCCTCGAGTGGAATCATGAGCGTGGCCTGATCCAGCACCGCGACCGCCGCGGGCGGTGCAGTCTCGTCCGCCGCCAGCACGCGTACCGAAGCCAGGCGCGCGATAAACCTCAACGCGGGTTCCAGACGCTGCCAGCGCGCGGCGTCGCCGGATTTGTCCTCGATGAGCAGCGGTACGGCGAGCGACGGCGACAGGTTCATTTCACTGCGGATGCTGCGGATCCTGAGCACCGTCGCGACAAGCAGCTCCACGTCCGCGCTGGCCGCGCCGTCGCCGCGTAGCGCGCCGGGCTGCGGGTAATCCCTGAGCGCAACACTCTCCGCCTCGATGCCGAGGTGGGGCGCAACCTGCTGCCAGAGTTCTTCGGTAACGAACGGGATGATCGGGTGCAGGGCACGCAAGAGGGTTTCCAGCACATATAGAAGCGTGTGGCGGGTGGAATCCGCCGCCGCGCGATCCTCGCCGTTCAGGCCCGGCTTGGACAACTCGATGAACCAATCGCAATAATCGTTCCAAGTGAATTCGTACAGTGCCTGTGCCAGGAGGTCGAAGCGGTAACTCCGGACGTGCTGCTCGATGTCGCCGAGCAGGTGTTCCAGCCGGGCGACGATCCAGTGCTCGGCCGGCGTCCTGAGCGGCGGCAGCCCGCTGGCGCTGAAGCCTTCGCAATTCATCAGAACGAAACGCGTGGCATTCCACAGCTTGGTGCAGAAGTTTCGGTAGCCCTCGCAACGTTTCAGATCAAAGTTGATGGTGCGACTGTAGGTGGCGAGCGCCGCAAACGTGAAACGCAGGGCATCGGCGCCGACCGCCGGAATGCCGCCCGGGTAGTCGCGGCGGATGCGCTTTTCCACCTTTTCGCGCTGCTGCGGAATCAGCAGGCTGGCGGTGGATTTCCTGACCAGTGCTTCCAGTTCAATGCCGTCAATCAGGTCCAGCGGGTCAATCGTGTTGCCCTTGGACTTGGACATCTTCTGGCCTTCGGCATCGCGCACGATGGCGTTGATGTAAACCTCGCGGAACGGCACCTGTCGGGTGAAATACAGGGTCGCCATCACCATCCGCGCGACCCAGAAGAAGATGATGTCGAAACCGGTGACCAGCACCGCGCTCGGCAGGAACACCTTGTCGGTTTGCCAGTTGGCGACGATTTCGCCGTGTTCGTTCTTCACCGGCCCGTCCGCCGGCCAGCCCAGTGTGGAGAATGGCCAGAGTGCCGATGAGAACCAGGTGTCCAGCACGTCGTCGTCCTGGCGCAACTTTCCAGCCGGTTTCCGGGTGCCATGCGCGATGGCATCGGCTTCGTCCTCGCCGACGAAAATGTTGCCGGCCTCGTCATACCACGCGGGAATGCGATGGCCCCACCACAACTGACGGCTGACGCACCAGTCCTGGATGTTGTCCAGCCATTGCGTGTAGGTGGTGCTCCAGTTCTCGGGGACGAACTTGATATCGCCGTTGCGCACCGCGTTGAGCGCCGGTTCGGTGATGGCCTTGCGGCCCTTTTCGCTGGTGAGATCGAGGAACCACTGGTCGGTCAGCATGGGCTCGATCACGGCGTCACTGCGCTGGCTGATCGGCACCATGAGCTTGTGTTTGCGGGTCTCGATCAGGCGCTTCTGCGCATCGAGATCGGCGAGAATCTGTTTGCGTGCGGCAAAGCGATCCATGCCGCGATATGCCGCCGGGGCATCGGCGTGGATCTTTGCATCGAGCGTCAGTACGGTGACCAGTGGCAAGCTGTGCCGCTGACCGAGCGTGTAGTCGTTGAAGTCGTGTGCAGGGGTGATCTTGACCGCGCCGGTGCCGAATTCCCGATCCACGTAGTTGTCGGCAATGACGGGAATCTCGCGGTCGGCAAGCGGCAGGCGCAGCTTCCTGCCGATCAGTTTCCGGTAGCGCGCGTCTTCGGGATGCACGGCCACCGCGACGTCGCCCAGCATGGTTTCCGGGCGGGTAGTGGCAATGACGAGGTGGTCCGGCGCACCGGGCACCGGGTCAATCACGTCGTAGCGGATGAACCACAGATGACCGTCGCGTTCTTCGTTGTTGACTTCGAGATCCGAGACCGCGGTTTGCAGTACCGGATCCCAGTGCACCAGGCGCTTGCCGCGGTACAAGAGCCCGGCGCGATACCACTCGACGAATGCCTTGCGCACCGCGGCGGACAGGCCCGCGTCCAGGGTGAAGCGCTCGCGCGACCAGTCCACCGACGCACCGATGCGGCGCATCTGGCGGCTGATGGTGGAACCGGATTCCTGCTTCCACTGCCACACGCGCTCGACGAATGCCTGGCGACCGAGGTCGTGGCGGGTCTTGCCTTCGGCAGCCAACCGGTTCTCGACGATCTTCTGCGTGGCGATGCCGGCGTGATCGGTGCCGCCCTGCCACAGCGCGGCATCGCCGCGCATCCGGTGATAGCGGATGAGCGTGTCCATGAGCGTCTGCTGGAACGCATGGCCCATGTGCAGGGTGCCGGTGACGTTGGGCGGCGGCAGCAGGATGCAGTAGGGTTCGCCGCTGCCGTGCGGCGCGAAGCCGCCGCCTCGCTCCCAGGTCTCGTACCAACGTCGCTCCAGCGTGGCCGGCTCGTAAGTCTTGTCCATGCCCGGAAATTTCCCGCCCGTGTCAAAAATGCCGCGCGGAGCGCGGCGTGCGAATGGCGGGGATTATAACAGCCGCAATTGCAAGGCCACCTCAGCGGCCGCCGTCGTGCTCCCGCAGCGCGGCCTCGACCAGTTCCGGAATTTCCTCGCGCAGCTTCTCCCACACCTTGCTCACCAGCGTGGCATGGATTTCGGCGGAAGCGTCGCGCAGCAACCGGTCGGTGAGCGCGGTGATGCGTTCGGTGAGCACTTCGCTCAGGATCTCGAGCGGCAAGCTTTCCGCCACCGGCGCCGCCGGGTACGGCATGTCGGGCACACTGTCTGCGACGGGTTCCGGCTCCGGTACGGTCGCTGAGGATGTGGCGTCCTGTGCCGGCTCCACCACGTCTTCCAGCAAGGGGATATCGTCGGGCGACAGATTGGGCGGTTTGCGCACGGGCGGCACGGGTGGCTCAGAGTGTGTGGGTTTCCAGAGGATAGCCCCGATCCTTGTAGAAGCGGTAGCGCTCGCGGCCCCGGGCGCGCACCTCGGGCTCCGGGCCGACGATTTCCGTGACCCGCTCGAAGCGGCTGAAGAATGCCGGCACCTCCGGCGCCAGGTTCATCAGCACCGCGAATTCACCCACCGGCTCCGTACCGTCGCCGATCTGGATTGCCGCATCCGGTTCGACACCGGCGCGGCTGTGCGGGACAAAGCTGCGGTCACGGAATGTCCACAACAGGTCGTCGAGCGCGCGCGCCTCGCGTTCGGAACCGGTGTGGATGAAGATGCGGTGTCCGAGCCCGAATACCTTTTCCACCAACTGGCACACGAACTGCATGTGCGGTTTCGAGACGATGTAGAAATCAATCCGCGTCATGTGCAACGTGCTTCGCTTGCCCGGATCCGGTCGTGCGCCGGTATCAGGTCTGATTCAGCAGATACTGCACCAGCAGCGGCACCGGCCGACCGGTGGCGCCTTTTTCCGCACCGCTCTTCCAGGCGGTGCCGGCGATGTCGAGGTGCGCCCAGCGCATCTCCCGGGTGAAGCGCGACAGATAACACGCGGCGGTGATGGCACCGCCTTCGCGGCCACCGACGTTGGCTAAATCCGCAAAGTTGCTCTTGAGACCGTCCTGGTAATCGTCGTACAGCGGCAACTGCCAGGCGCGGTCATCGGCCTTCTCGCCTGCGTTCCACAACTCTTTCACCAGACCGTTATCGTTGCCGAACAGGCCGGAGACCACGTGCCCGAGCGCGATGACGCAGGCGCCCGTGAGCGTGGCCATGTCCACGATGGCGGCAGGTTTGAAGCGTTGTGCATAGGTCAGGGCGTCGCACAGGATCAGGCGGCCTTCCGCATCGGTATTGAGAATCTCCACGGTCTGGCCGGACAGGGTGGTGACGATGTCGCTCGGCTTGACGGCATTGCCGCCCGGCAGGTTTTCCGAACTCGGCACCACGCCGATCACGTTGAGCTTGAGGCCGAGTTGCATCACGGCTTTCAGGGTGCCGAACACGCTGGCCGCGCCGCACATGTCGAACTTCATTTCATCCATGGCGGCAGCCGGCTTGATGGAGATGCCGCCGGAATCGAAGGTGATGCCCTTGCCGACCAGCACCTGCGGTTTGGCGCCTTTCGCGCCGCCCTGGTACTGCATGACGATCAACTTGGCCGGCTGCTTGCTGCCGGAGGACACGGCGAGCAAGGCGCCCATGCCGAGCTTGCGCATCTCGGCCTCTTCCAGCACCGTGACCTTGAGTTTGCCGCCACGTCCGAGCTTGCGTGCTTCGGAAGCGAGATAGCTCGGTGTACAGATGTTCGGCGGCAGGTTGCCGAGATCCCTGGCCAGCGCCACGCCCGCGGCGATGGCGGCGCCTTCCCTGATGCCGCGTTCGGCGGCGCGCAGTTCCTGGCGATCCGCAAACAACAGGGTG
>DASSRV010000204.1:0-6516 GCA_035701605.1 Gammaproteobacteria bacterium | reverse complement strand
ATTCTCGACTTGCTCGCGCGTGCCGCCGAGCATGGCGGTCGCCACGGCCGTGCTCGCGTTGCGCACGAGCAGCACGTGATCGAGCCCTACGCGATTGAAGGCATGGTTAAGCGCGAGCACGCCCTGGATCTCGTGCGCCTTGATCATCGCGATCAGCACGTCGCGCACGGTGAGCGGCTTGCGGCCTTCCATCACTGCGGTGCGCGACAGGTAGTCGGCCACCGCGAGGATTCCGCCCAGGTTGTCCGAAGGGTGTCCCCATTCAGCGGCGAGCCAGGTGTCGTTGAAGTCGAGCCAGCGGACCATCGCGCCGATGTTGAACGCGGCCTGGATCGGCTCGAGCTCGTGCTGCGTGCCCGGCACGCGCGCGCCGCCCTTGAGCGTGGCGCCCGGCACCAGCGGCCCCATGAGCTTGGTGCAGGCCGGGTAATCCAGCGCCAGCATGCCGCAGGCGAGCGTGTCCATGAGGCAGTAACGCGCGGTTTCCAGCGCTTCCTTGCTGGTGATCGCGTGGGTGATGACGTAATCCGCGATGTCGGTCAGGACTTTTTCGGGATCGGGGCGTTTCGCGGATTTGATGTCGTGTGCACTCATGCGTGATTCCTGATTGTTAAAATAAATTTCTGTCATACCGGCGAAGGCCGGTATCCAGTCAAAATTAAAGTTTCCTGGCCAAAGGCCGGGAAGTCGCGCCTACTTCAGCTAGCCGCCTGCCGAAACCACGTCTGGGTTACGAACCCTCACCCCGCCCCTCTCCCGGTGGGAGAAGGAGACATCGTCAGGATCGTTTTTCTATCGGCACGAACTTCTGGTCTTCCGGGCCGGTGTAATTCGCGCTCGGGCGGATGATCTTGCCGTCGGCGCGCTGCTCGATGACGTGCGCGCTCCAGCCGGTGGCGCGCGCGATCACGAACAGCGGCGTGAACATGGCGGTCGGAATGCCCATCATGTGATAGGAGACGGCCGAGAACCAGTCCAGGTTCGGGAACATCTTCTTCACGTCCCACATCACCTTTTCCAGCCGCTCGGCGATGCTGAACAGCTTCAGGTCGCCGGCTTCTTTCGACAGGTGCTGGGCCACACCCTTGATGACCTGATTGCGCGGATCGCTCACGGTATAGACCGGATGACCGAAGCCGATCACGATTTCTTTGGCTTCCACGCGGCGGCGGATGTCGGCTTCGGCCTCGTCCGGCGTGGCGTAGCGGCTCTGGATCTCGAATGCGACCTCGTTGGCACCGCCGTGTTTGGGCCCGCGCAGCGCACCGATGGCGCCGGTGATGCAGGAATACAGGTCCGAACCGGTGCCGGCAATCACGCGCGCAGTGAAAGTCGAGGCATTGAATTCGTGTTCGGCGTACAGAATCAGCGAGGTGTGCATGGCGCGCACCCAGGCATCGGACGGCTCGGTGCCGTGCAGGAGGTGCAGGAAATGCCCGCCCACGGAGTCATCGTCGGTCTCGACATCGAGCATGCGACCATTGTGGCTCCAGTGATGCCAGTAGCACAGCATGGAACCGAGCGAAGCCACCAGCCGGTCGGCGATGTCACGCGCACCGGCGGCAGCGTGATCGTCCTTCTCCGGCAGCGTGCAGCCGAGTGCGGACACGCCGGTGCGCATCACGTCCATGGGATGGGCGGAGGCCGGCAACTGCTCGAGCGCGGTGCGCACCACTTCGGGCAGGCCACGCAGGTTTTTCAGTTTGGTCTTGTAGGCCTTGAGTTCGGCGCGGTTCGGCAGCTTGCCGTGGATCAGCAGGTGCGCCACTTCCTCGAAATCGCATTTCTCGGCGATGTCGAGGATGTCGTAACCGCGGTAGTGCAGGTCGTTGCCGCTGCGGCCCACGGTGCACAGCGCGGTATTGCCGGCGGCAACGCCGGACAGCGCGACGGATTTCTTGGGCTTGAAGCCGGGAGTAGTTTCATTCATTTGATGCGCCTCGGACAGAATGGATTCATTTGCGCTTGAACAACTCGTCGAGCTTCTGCTCGTAGCGGTGGTAATCGAGATGCGTGTAGAGTTCCTCGCGCGTCTGCATGGTGTCCACCACATTTTTCTGCGTGCCGTCGCGGCGTACGGCCTCGTAGAAGTTGAGCGCGGCCTTGTTCATGGCGCGGTAGGCGCCGCAGCACAGCAACTGGATGTCCACGCCCGCGCCCGCCAGCTCCTCGCGCGTGAACAGTGGCGTCTTGCCGAATTCGGTGATGTTGGCGAGGATCGGCACCTTCACGGCGTCCCTGAACCGTTTGTATTCGTCCAGCGTGCGCACCGCTTCGGGGAAAATCATGTCGGCCCCGGCTTCAACGCAAGCCCGCGCGCGCTCGATTGCCGCGTCCATGCCTTCGCTGGCGATGGCGTCGGTGCGCGCCATGATCACGAACTGCTCGTCGGTGCGCGCATCCACCGCCGCCTTGACGCGATCCACCATTTCTTCCTGCGGCACGATTTCCTTGCCGGGCCGGTGGCCGCAGCGCTTGGCCGCGACCTGGTCCTCGATGTGCAGGCCGGCGGCGCCGAACTTGATGAAACTGCGCACGGTACGCGCGATGTTGAACGCGCCGCCCCAGCCGGTATCCGCATCCACCAAGAGCGGCAGCTCGCAGGCGTCGGTGATGCGGCGGATATCGGTCAGCACGTCGTCAAGGGATGAAATACCCAAATCCGGCAGCCCCAGGGAATTGGCCGCCACACCCCCGCCGGACAGATACAACGCCTTGTGGCCGGCATCCTTGGCCAGGCGTGCCGCATAGGCATTGATGGCCCCCACCACCTGAAGGGGGCGTTCGGCGGCGAGCGCGGCCCGGAAGCGGTCGCCGGCGGAGCGGGAAGCGGTCATCGCGAATCCTGTGGTTGCGGGCTCCGGACACGGCCGGGGCAGAGCCGGTTATTTTACCGGGTTGAGGCAGGCCGGGCGAACCGGCCCCGGCCAATCCGCGTCAAAACGACGCGCCGGGATATAATGGCGCCACTCGCATCGAACCTGCCGCAGGCCCTGCCGGGCACGCCGGAACAATGTCGCCAATCGCACCATGACCGCCGCCAATTTCGACGCCGACGCCATCCGCGATACCAATCTGGAACGGCAGAAGCTGCGCCTTGCCAGCCTGTGCCTTGCAGGTGACGAGCAGGCGCGCATGGACGCCAACAACATGCTGCGCCGCCAGAACGGCCGCGAACTGACCGACAAGCTGCTGACCAATGCCACGCTGCTGGCGCTCGCCATCACCCACGGCTTCGACATCGGCGCTCCGTATGGCGGCAGCGATCAACTCCTGCTGCAACTGGTGACTACCCCCGGGCGTCCCGCGGTGGAACAATTCGAGACGCTGTTGGAAGCCGGCTGGCCGGTGGATCTGCCGACCGAACAGAATGGGATCACCGCCCTCATGGTGTTGGCGGAACGCTTCACCGCGGTCAATCGCGAGCGCGTCGCGCGTCTGATGGAATACGGCGCTGATCCGCATCTCAAAGACAAGGAAGGGAAATCCGCCCTCGACCGCGCGCCGGTCGCCATGCGACGGTACATGGAGGAATTGTTGGAGAAGCGCGCGGAACAGGACGCGCCCGCCGGCGAAGCGACGGAAACGGAGTGACCATACCTCAGCGCAGGGCCTGACGCCGCCACGCCGCGGGCGACTGACCGAAGTGACGCTTGAACGCGCGCTGGAATGCGGCACTGGAATCGTAACCCACTTCCCCGGCCACGCGCTCCAGGCTTTCATGCTCACCCACCAGGCGTTGCGCGGCCAGTTGCATGCGTAATTCCGTCAGATAATGCATGGGCGGCACGCCGAGCAATTCGCGGAAGCGCGCCGCCAGATTGGAACGCGAACTGGCGGACAGTCGGGCAAGTGATTCCACCGACCAATCCCGGCATGGTGTCTCGTGCATGGCATGCAGCGCCTGCCTGACGTGTGGATCACGCAGGCCGGCCAGCCAACCGGTGGCGTTGTCCGGCAGGCTCTGCATGTGCAATCTGAGGCTTTCGGTGAACAGCAACTCGGCCAGCCGCACACGCAGACTGGCGGTGCCCGGGCGATCGTCGAGCGCCTCGTTGATCGCATACTGCACCAGTGATTTGCGTTGTTCGCCCAGCGCGACCGTGAATCCACTTGGCAGCGACGCGAAAAGCGGCTCGAATGCGCGCCGGTCACAACCGAGGAACCCGCACAACAAACTCACGGTGCTCCCGGTCCCGGTCTGAAGATTCGCCTTTCGCAGATCCAGTACCGAGCGGCCACCCAGCCACTCCACCAACGGTTTGGGATTGCAGTCCGACTGGTCGCCTATTTCATGCGGGTCGCCATTGGGAATGACCACCACTTGTCCGGCCGCTACCGCAAGCCGGCTGCCATCAGATTGCCGGCACCAGCATTCGCCATCCAGCACCACATGAAAGGCGATCACATGGGTGGTACCGGGCGGCAGCAGTGACGCGAATTTCTCCACCGTGGGGTGGGCGGTGATACCCCAGGGTCCGGTGATGTCCAGGCGAAACATCAGCGCGCCGGTCAACCGGGTCATGGTCAAGACATCGGACAACAAGTCGGCAGACATGGTGCTGAACCGTCTCCCCGGCGTTTCGAGCATATATTCAAGAGTATAGGTCATTGTCTCCACGGCACGCAGGTCGGATACTCCCGTGCCATCTGATACCGGAGACCCCCCATGCGCGGCGTCTTGATGTTTGGCTACGGTTTGATCTGTTATGCGCTGTTTTTCCTGACCTTCCTGTACGCAATCGGGTTTGTCGGGGATTTCCTGCTGCCCAAAACCATTGATCACCCGCCGATCGGGGCCGCCGCCAGCGCCCGGGATTGGATAACCGATATCGTGCTGTTGGGGATCTTCGCGGTCCAGCACAGCGGCATGGCGCGGCGCGGTTTCAAGAACTGGCTGACAGGCTGGCTGTCGCCCGCACTCGAACGCAGCACTTTTGTGTTGTTGTCCAGCCTGGTGCTGATCCTGCTGTTCTGGCAGTGGCGGCCGTTACCGGGAGTGATCTGGGACGCAAGCGGGAACTGGGGCGGCTGGCTGCTGTACGCACTGTTCGCGTTCGGCTGGCTGGTGGTGCTGAGCGGCACCTTCATCATCAATCACTTCGATCTCTTCGGCCTGCGCCAGGTGTGGTTGCGCTTGCGCAATCACGGCTACACGCCGCCGGAATTCAAAGACAACCTGTATTACCGGCTGGTGCGCCATCCGTTGATGCTGGGTTTCCTGATCGCGTTCTGGGCCACACCGCGCATGAGCGTGGGGCACCTGCTGTTCACCATCGCCACCACCGGTTACATCGTGCTGGCAGTCAAATACCTGGAAGAGCGTGATCTCGTCAGGATGCACGGCGACCACTACCGCGCCTACCAGCGTCGCGTGCCGATGCTGCTGCCATGGCCCCGACCACGTCAGTAGAACATTACAACCGCCACAAGCTTGAACACGATCAATGAAGCTCCGGGCCAGTAGTCATCAACCTGCACGCAAGGCCGCGGCGACACGACCTTGCGCAAGCGGAGAACAGCCGCACAACGCAAGCCGGATGATCAGCCGATCTTCACCACCACCCGCCCGCGCTGCCGGCCTTCGAGCACGCGCGGAAAGATGCGCGGCAGATCGTCGAACTGGATGTTTTCACTCACGATGAGCTTGAGTTTGGAGGGCTTGAGATCCGCGGCGAGCCGATCCCAGATCCTGAGACGCAGCTTGCGCGGCGTGGCCATGGAATTGATGCCGAGCAGGTTCACGCCACGCAGGATGAAGGGCATGACGGTGGTGTGCAGTTCGTGGCTGCCGGCAAGGCCGATGCTCGCGATGTTGCCCCACCAGCCCACCGTACGCGTGAGCCAGGTCAGCATGTCGCCGCCGACATTGTCCACCGCGCCCTGCCACTGGATTTTTTCCAGCGGTCTGCTGCCGTAGGCGATTTCACTGCGCAACAGGATGGCGCTCGCGCCGAGTTGTTTCAGATAATCCTGTGCGTCTTTTTTGCCGGTGACGGCGACGACCTCGTAACCGCGCTTCGCCAGCAGGTTGACGGCAAAACTGCCGACACCGCCGGTGGCGCCGGTGACGACGACCGGGCCGCCTTGCGGATGGGTGCCGTTGTGCTCCATGCGGTGGATGGCGAGCGCGGCGGTGAAGCCCGCGGTGCCGACCGCCATCGCGCTCTGCGCGGTATAGCCTTTCGGCAGCGGAATCACCCACTCGCCCTTCACGCGCGCGTATTCCGCATAACCGCCGTCGTGATCCTCGCCGAGTCCGCAACCCGTGACCAGCACCTTGTCGCCTTTCCGGTAACGGCGATCCGTGGATGACACCACGTCGCCGGCGAGATCTATGCCGCCGACCAGCGGGAAACGTCGCAGGATCCTGCCCTTGCCGGTCGCCGCGAGCGCATCCTTGTAGTTGACGCTGGAATAATGCACGCGGATTACCACCTCGCCGGGCGCGAGGTCGTTCAGGGCAAGCCGCTCGAAACGCGCGGCGACGCCCTTGCCGTCCTGATGAATGCGGAA
>DASSRV010000203.1:0-2259 GCA_035701605.1 Gammaproteobacteria bacterium | reverse complement strand
CACCACCGTTTGGGGCGCCGAGCGGGGTACCAGTTCGCCGGACACGAGCCGGTAACGCATCACTTCGGTGTTGGTGGCGAAATACAGGTAGCCGTCATGGATGGCGATGCCGGTGCCGCCCCATTCACCGAAATACCGGATGACATCGGCACGCCCGTCGCCGTCGGTGTCGCGCAGGGCCGCGATCCCGCCGTCGTGCTCGGGCTGTTGCAGCGCCACGTACACGTCGCCGTTTCCGTTCACGACGAGGTGCCGCGCGGTGCCGAGATAATCCGCGAACACACTGGCGCAAAATCCCGCCGGCAGCGTGATGCCGCCGTTGTCGGGCGCGCACGCGGACGCCGCCCGTGCGTGGAGCGGCCACGACGCAAGGCCCAACAACAGAACCCCCGCAAGCGACTTGTACATGGCTGCCTCCTGCGCGACGTGCGCGTCAGTCGAGCGTGAACAGCTCCAATATGGAACGGTATTGTGTCGGCGTCATCTGGGAAGCTTCGGGTACGCCCTGGGCCATGGCATCGGCATTGTCGGCCGCGAAATCCTCGCCGCTGCGGTTGTACATGGTCAGGCCGGCGAAGATTTCATAGTTGCCGACCGGCAGCAGCTCGCCGTCGTTGCCGGTCTGATCCCAGTTCACGGTGAAACTCTGGGTCTCGTGCGCTTGGAACACCAGCTTGGTGAAGCTCTGGCTGAATGTCTGTTGTGCCGACCAATTCCAGAGCGTGGTGGCCGTGGCTTCATCCACCACCACGAAATTGAACATCTGACCGGTGTTGAACCACAGCGTCTGTTCCGCATCGCTGCGGTTGTACACCGTGAGCTTCAGCACCAGGGTTTCACCCGCAGAAAAGCTGCTTTGCACATTGCCGTTGGTATCTTCGAGGCTCAGCGTGGTGACAAACAGCGGCGAGCCGTCGGTCTTGTCCTCCTGCTGCTGACACTGACTGGCACCGAGCAATGCCGCCAGCAGCGGCAGCATCGCGAGTATCCGCAGGGCATGTTTGAGCTTCATGGTCTGATTATAGAAGAGTGGCAGCTTCCCCGCGCAGCGATGAAAAGCGGCGCCGGGATTCGATGCTATGATGCGGAACGGGGTTTTCTGGCCGGATTTTCGCCCGCATGGAACACACCACGCTGCGCTACATCCTGATCTTGCTCACGGTCGCGGTGATCGTGGTGGTTGCCTTGCGCCGCTTGCGGCTGCCGGCGGTGATCGCGTACCTCCTCACCGGGCTTCTGGTGGGGCCGCACATGCTGGGCTGGATCCCGGACAGTGCCGAAACCCGCGATCTGGCCGAGTTCGGCGTGGTGTTCCTGCTGTTCAGTCTCGGACTCGAATTCTCGCTGCCGCGTCTCATCGTCATGCGCCGTGCCGTGTTCGTGCTGGGCGGCGCGCAGGTGGGGCTCACCACGCTGGGTACTGCATTCATGGCCTGGCTGTTCGGAGCGCATCTCGCGGTTGCCATCGTGCTGGGGGGTGCGTTTGCCATGTCCTCCACCGCGATTGTGGTCAAGCAACTCGCGGAGCAGACCGAACTCGGCTTGCAGCACGGCCGGCTCGCGGTGGCGGTGCTGCTGTTCCAGGATCTCGCCGTGGTGCCGTTCCTGATCCTGATTCCGGCCCTGACCCACGGTACCGGCGCGGCGCTTGCGGGTGCCTTGGCCTGGGCGTTCTTCAAGGGACTCGTGGTTTTCGCGGTGATTCTGGTCTTGGGGCGCTGGGTGTTGCGCCCGGTGTTCCACCAGATTGCCAGCGCGCGCAGCACGGAGTTGTTCACCATCGCGGCGCTGCTGATCACGCTGGTGGCGGCGTGGAGCACGGCGGAAATGGGGCTGTCGCTCGCACTCGGCGCGTTCCTGGCCGGCATGATGCTGGCGGAAACCGAATTCCGGCATCAGGTGGAAGCCGACATCCGTCCCTTCCGCGACATCCTGCTGGGGCTGTTCTTCGTCACCGTCGGCATGCTGCTCAATCCCTACACGGTGTTGCGGCACTGGTGGCTGCTTCTGATCGTGGTTGCAAGCCTGCTGCTGTTCAAGACCGTGCTGATCGCATTTTTGAGCCGGCTTCTGGGTGTGGAGCGTGCCGCGGCCTTGCGTACCGGTCTGGTGCTGGCGCAGGGCGGCGAATTCGGTTTCGCGTTGCTGGCACTCGGCCTGTCGGCAAACGTGATCCGTGCATCGGTTGCGGAATTCGCGCTCGCGGTGATCGTGGTCAGCATGCTGGTGAGCCCGCTGCTGATCCGCATCAACCGTGTA
>DASSRV010000202.1:0-3058 GCA_035701605.1 Gammaproteobacteria bacterium | reverse complement strand
CGGGGTGCCGCTCGCAACGGACGGCAATTATAACGTGTAAACTCCCGGCACGTAGCGTTCGAGCCCGTGCATGAACGAATCCCGCGTCAAGGAGAGCCTGATTCCGGCAGAGCTGGCCGGGCAGCGCCTGGATCAGGCGACCGCGCAACTTTTCCCGGAATATTCCCGCAGCCAGCTCGCGCAGTGGATACGCGAGGGGCACGTCACGCTCGACGCGCGTGCGCGTCGTCCACGCGATGTGGTTATGCACGGCCAGATCGTGCGCCTCGAGGCGGTGGAACAGTCCGTTGTCAGTCTGGAGCCACAGGCTTTGCCGCTGGACGTGGTGCATGAAGATGCCGCGCTGCTGATTGTCAACAAGCCGGCCGGGCTGGTGGTGCATCCGGGCGCGGGCAATCCGGCAGGCACCTTGCAGAATGCCCTGCTGCATCACGCGCCGGAGCTGGTGCGGGTGCCGCGCTGCGGTCTGGTGCACCGTCTCGACAAGGACACCTCGGGCCTGCTGGCGGTGGCACGCACGCTGGAGGCGCATACCCGGCTGGTAGCGGCGCTGGCCGCACGCGAATTCGAACGCGAGTATGAGGCGGTGGCGAGCGGCGTCATGACTGGCGGCGGGCAGGTGGATGCACCCATCGCGCGTCACGGCGTGGACCGCAAGCGCATGAGCGTGCGCGAGGGCGGCCGTGCTGCAATCACGCATTACCGCGTCATCCGGCGTTTCCGCGCGCATACCCACATCGGCGTGAAACTCGAGACCGGGCGTACGCATCAGATCCGCGTACACATGGCGCACATCCACCACGCACTGCTGGGCGACCCGGTGTACGGCCGACGCCTCGCGATTCCGCGCGACGCCGACGCGGCATTTGCCGATGCCTTGCGTGGCTTCAAACGTCAGGCCCTGCATGCGCGCCGGCTTGGCCTCGCGCATCCGGTGAGCGGGGAATTCCTGCATTGGGATGCGCCCCTGCCGGACGACATGCAGATGCTGTTGCAGGTGCTGGCGGAGGATTCGCGCCGGCATTCGGATAATGCTGTCTGACTGGATTTTGCCGGATTGGCCGGCACCATCGAACGTGCTCGCGACGAGCACCACGCGCCACGGTGGCGTCAGCACCGGGGCCTGCGCCTCGCTCAATCTGGGAACGCATGTCGGCGACGATCCCGATGCCGTAAAGGAGAATCGTCGGCGTGCGCGAGACGCATTGCAACTTGTGCGGGAACCGTGCTGGTTGCGGCAAGTGCATGGTACGTGCGTTGCACGTCCGGATGATGAAGCGCACATCGAACCCGCGGATGCCGCGCTCACCCGGCACAGCGGCCGGGCCTGCGTCATCCTGACTGCGGATTGCCTGCCAGTGCTGTTGTGCGATCGTGCCGGCACGACGGTGGCGGCCGTGCATTGCGGCTGGCGCTCGCTGTCGGCAGGTGTGCTGGAGAACACGGTACATGCCATGCAGATACCGGGCATGCAGATCATGGCCTGGCTGGGACCGGCCATCGGCCCCGGGGCCTACGAGGTCGGCGACGAGGTCATGCAGGCGTTCGTGGATCACGATGTGGATGCGACTACGGCATTTCAGCACCAGCCGAACGGCAAATGGCTGTGCGATCTGTATGCACTGGCGCGGATGCGCTTGGAAGCGCTGGGCGTCAAGGAGATATACGGAGGCGGGTTCTGCACCTTGAGTGACAGGGAAAGATTCTTTTCGTACCGGCGGGACGGCGAGTGCGGGCGGATGGGGACATTCATATGGCTGGCACCCTGAGCTCTTCTCATCCGGAGGAAGACAGCAAGGCCGCGGTGCGGGTGGTCCGTTTGCGGACACCCGACGCCGAGGCACTGCGGTTGATCGAGGAATACTATGAGGCTGTGCATGTCGTACTGCGGGACAGCCCCGCAACCATTCAACACATCGGCGATGAACCCGGCTCCGGCCTGTGGGCGGCTTACCTGCATGACCGGGCTGTCGGCTGCGTGCTGCTACGCAGGCTGGATTCGATTCCGGATGCGGGGGAGTGCAAACGGCTCTATGTGCAACCGGAAGCCCGCGGTCACGGGATTGCGGAAGCGCTGATGGATGCGCTGGAGAGCTTTGCGAAGGACAATGGCCAACGATGGATATATCTTGATACGTATCACGGTTTGAAGCCGGCGATTGCGTTATACGAGCAGCGGGGATATGAGGTGTGCGAACGGTACAATGACAACCCGCAGGCGACCTGCTTCTTTCGCAAGCGGATCGGATAGGAACGGTGACCGAGCGGGCTCCACACCGGTTGAATCAGGCCCGGGATAACCATGAAATTTGAACATTTCGTCAATAAATCCCTGGTGCTGATGCTGTGGGAACTGACCGATGACGGCGGGCATGGCGTCAAGATGTTTCCCGGCACGCTCGTACAGCACGCGGGCAATTACTATCTGGATCTGGGCGAGCGGCAGAAGGCTCACAGAATCCCCGAGGACTGGCTCGACAACATCTCGGAAGTTCCGCCGGAATTGCGCCCGCTGATGAAGAACTGCGATTATCAGTTGTCGCTGACGGCGGGGGATATTCTCGAAGTCGGGAAGAGTTTCGAGGAGTTTGGCCTGGAATAGGCTGCGGCTTCGCCGCCTACACGATTATTCACGTTGAAACGAGCATCCGATCCCGGTTGGCCGGAGCCTATCGCAAAATTATCCAACCGTTCGTGGCGAACGGGGTTTTGAGATAAGTTCTACTCAATAGGTGAACGGTGTGTAAAGAATAATTCCTGAATCATTGTTCAAACGAGCCAGCTCCTCTTTCAAAGCAAGGCCCCAAGAATCAAGGATGATGGTATTCGGATCTCAGGCGATTTGCTCGAGCTCCGCGTGTACATCCAGCCACCTTTCCTCGACTTGTGCCAACCGTCCGTTGACCTGCGCCTGTTTTTTCAGGCTTTCAGTCAATAACTCCTTGTTACTTTCTTCATAAGTTCCCGTATCTGCGAGTACGGTTTCGAGTCGAATCTTTTCGGCATTGAGTCGCTCCATTTCCAAGTCGAGTTTTTCGAGCTCTCTTTGCAATGGCCT
>DASSRV010000201.1:0-2033 GCA_035701605.1 Gammaproteobacteria bacterium | reverse complement strand
CGGCTCGGCGTGCACATCGCCGAATCGCCCGCCATCAGCATCGGCATGATTTTCGCGCTGGCCTTCATCATCGTGGGCCTGTGCTTCAAGATCGGCGCGGTGCCGTTCCACATGTGGCTGCCGGATGTGTACGAGGGTGCTTCCACCCCGGTTACCCTGTATGTGGGCTCGGCGCCGAAAATCGCCGCGTTTGCGCTGTTCATCCGGCTGCTGGTTGAAGGATTGGGCGGCCTGCATGACGAGTGGCGCACGCTGCTGATCGTGATCTCCGTGCTGTCCATGGCCATCGGCAGCATCGTGGCCATCGCGCAGACCAACCTGAAGCGCATGCTGGCGTATTCCACCATTTCCCACGTCGGCTTCATCCTGCTCGGCATCCTGGCCGGCACCGCCGCCGGCTATCAGGCCGCGATGTTCTACACCCTGACCTATGTCATCATGGCCACTGCTGCGTTCGGCATCATCATCCTCTTGGCGCGCAAGGGCTTCGAGTCGGATCGCCTGGAAGACTTCAAGGGACTCAACGAGCGCAGTCCGTGGTTTGCCGCGATGATGCTGGCCGCGATGTTCGGCATGGCGGGCGCACCGCCGTTCGTCGGCTTCTTCGCCAAGCTGTACGTACTGCGCGCCGTGATTGACGCCAACATGGTGTGGCTGGCGGCGGTGGCGGTGTTCTTTGCCATCATCAGCGCGTACTACTACATCCGCATCGTCAAGCTCATGTACTTTGATCGCGCACCGGAAGGCGCGCGTCCGGTACAGGCCGGTCTTGACCTGCGTTGGGTCCTGTCCGGCAACGGTCTGGCCATCCTCCTGCTCGGTATCCTGCCGGGTCCGCTGATGGCCTTGTGCGCACGGATCATCGCGTTCTGACCCGCACATTCAGGCTCAAAAAGCCCGTCCAAGCCCCCGGTTACCTTGAAAAATCCCGCTTCCTGCTATATAGTTCGCGGCTGCCGGGTGCGGGGTGGAGCAGTCTGGCAGCTCGTCGGGCTCATAACCCGAAGGTCGCAGGTTCAAATCCTGCCCCCGCTACCAAGTTTCTGGTGACGTGGGCCCCGACAGGGGCTTTTTCATGTCCGGCGGCGCCCCAAGCGGGTGCCTTCCAAAGTCCCGGTCGAGCCCGGGCTTTGTCGTCTAGGGGCCCCGCGTTCGGCGGGGTCGTTCGGGAAATGGGCCTCGGGCCCATTTTTTGTTTGTGCAAGGGCCATGCGGATGCGCGAAAGGCTGTTGGGCTTGCTGGAACCGGCGGTTGTCGCGCTGGGTTACGAGCTGGTGGAACTGGAATTCCACGGCCAGGGTCGCAACAGCGTGCTCAGGCTCTACATAGACGGGCCGAAGGGCGTGACGCTGGACGACTGCGAGCGTGTCAGCCGCCAGGTGAGCGGTGTGCTGGACGTGGAGGATCCGATTCCGGGCCACTATGCCCTGGAAGTGTCCTCGCCGGGACTGGACCGGCCGCTGCGCAGGCTGGAGGATTTCGAGCGTTTCGTCGGGCAGCGCGCGAAGCTGGAATTGCTGCTGCCGCTGGACGGACGGCGCCGGTTCACCGGCACGCTCGCGGGCGTGGAGGCCGGAGAGGTTTTGATGGACGTGGAAGGCGAGCGCTTGCGGCTGCCGTTCACGCAGATGGGCAAGGCACACCTGGTGCCGGAATTCTGAATCGCTATGCACTGGATGTCAGAGTCATGAACAAAGAGATATTGCTGGTTGTGGATGCCGTTTCCAACGAGAAAGGCGTGGAAAAGAGCGTGATCTTCGAAGCGCTGGAAGCGGCACTGGCTTCCGCCACGCGCAAGAAGCACGGCGGCGAGATTGACGTGCGTGTCGCCATTGATCGCCAGACCGGCGATTACGACACCTTCCGGCGCTGGATCGTGCAGCCGGACGACGCGGTGCTGGAAGCGCCGGAACGCGAGCTGCGCCTGATGGACGCGGTGGACGAAAAGGCGGACGCGCAGGTCGGCGATTACATCGAGGAACCGATGGAGTCGGTGATCTTCGGCCGCATCGCGGCGCAGACCGCGAAGCAG
>DASSRV010000200.1:0-2962 GCA_035701605.1 Gammaproteobacteria bacterium | reverse complement strand
GTGTATTCGAGCGCGCCGTGCTCTTCGAGCTTGCGCACCACGCTGGCGATGGAGGAATTCTTCTGGCCGATGGCGACGTACACGCAGAACAGGTTCTTGCCTTTCTGGTTGATGATGGTGTCCACCGCCACTGCGGTCTTGCCGGTCTGACGGTCGCCGATGATGAGTTCGCGCTGACCGCGACCCACCGGCACCATGGCGTCAATCGCCTTCAGGCCGGTCTGCACCGGTTGCGACACCGACTGGCGCTCAATCACGCCCGGCGCCACCTTCTCGATCGGCGAAGTCAGCTTGGTCTTGACCGGACCCTTGCCGTCAATCGGCTGGCCCAGCGAATTCACCACGCGGCCCAGCAGTTCCGGGCCCACCGGCACTTCCAGGATGCGGCCGGTGGTTTTCACCGTGTCGCCTTCCGAGATGTGCTTGTAGTCGCCCAGAATCACCGCGCCCACGGAATCGCGCTCAAGATTCAGTGCGAGACCAAAGGTCTGTTTCGGGAATTCCAGCATTTCGCCGTATTGCGCCGCGTGCAGGCCGTGGATGCGCACGATGCCGTCCGTGACGCTGACCACGGTGCCGACATTGCGCGCTTCGGCCTCGGCGTCGAAGTGCTCGATGCGCTCGCGGATAAGCTGGCTGATTTCCGACGGGTTGAGTTGCATGATCCGAATCCTCGAAGTCCTGTATTCCGGTTACTGAATCAAAGCCGCGGCGAGGCGGCCGAGTTTGTCGCGCACGGAGCCGTCAATCACCAGGTCGCCGGCGCTGATGACCGCGCCGCCGATCAGGCTGGCGTCCGTGACGCAATGGAGCTTCACCTTGCAGCCGAGTTTTTTCTGCAACGCGGCGCTGATGCGGCTCTGCTCGGCCGCGTCCAGATTGCCGGCGGCACGCACTTCCGCATCCACGCTGCCTTCCGCCTCGGCGCGCAACGTGGCGAAGTCCGCGGCGATTTCCGGCAGGATCGGCAGGCGGCGGTTTTCCGCCAGCAGCTTGACGAAATTGCGCGCCACGGCATCGAGTTTGGCGCCGGCCTTGCCGGCCAGCTCGGTCACCAGTTCCGCACGCAGCGCGGCCGGCACCCGCGGATTCGCCAGCATGGCGCGCACGCTGGCATCCTGCGCCAGCTCCGCGAGCAGCGTCAGGGTTGCGCCCCAGTTTTCCAACGCGTGTTGCGCGCTGGCGATTTCAAAAACCGCCCTGGCATAGGGTCGCGCGAGTGTGCTGTTTTCCGCCATGGCTGCGTCGCGTGCTCAGTGGATCTGGGTGGCGAGTTCGTCCAGCAGCGCCTTGTGCGCCTTCGGATCAATCTCGCGTTCGATGATGCGCTCGGCCGCGGCGATGGCGATTTTCGCCACTTCCCCGCGCAGCGCGTCCCGGGCGCGATTCAGTTCCTGCTGAATCTCGGCGCGCGTGGCCTCCACCTGGCGGCCGCGCTCGATCTGGGCCTCCTTGCGCGCCTCTTCCAGGATGCGGGCAGCCTGCTGATTGGCCGTCTCTACCACTTCCACGCCCTTGTCGCGCGCCTCGTGCAGGATCTCGGTGGCCCGCGTCTGTGCGTGCTCCAGATCCTTGCGTCCGCGTTCGCCGGCCGCCAGACCTTCCGCGATCTTCTGCTCGCGCTCGGTCATGGCCTTCATCACGTGCGGCCAGATGAACTTCATGGTCAGCCAGATGAACAGGCCGAACACGATCATTTCCGCGATCAGGGAAGCATTGATGTTCATGCGCGTCGCCCTCCGGAAGCGCTGCGGCCGGAATTAATGGCCGGCAACCGTCTTGGCGGCTGCCACCACCGCGCTCGCGAACGGGTTGGCGAAGATGAAGTACAGCGAAAAGCCGATGCCGATCATCGCCACCGCGTCCAGCAGGCCCGCCATCAGGAACATGCGGCCGGCCAGCATGCCGGACAGTTCCGGCTGACGCGCGCAGCCTTCCAGGAACTTGCCGCCCAGGATGCCGAAACCGACGGCGGTGCCGAGCGCGCCGAGACCGAACACCAGACCCACGGCGATGGCGGTCATGCCCTGCACGTTGGCGATCAGATTGACGATATCCATTTGCAACTCCTCACGAAAATTTCAGAACAGGTGGATAAACTCAGTGTGCGTCATGCGACTCGTGCGCCATGCTCAGGTACACGACGGTCAACATCATGAAAATGAACGCCTGGATGGTGATGATGAGCAGGTGGAACACCGTCCAGATGAAGCCGCAGATGATGCCGAGCACGCCCAGCACCGCGCCGCCGAAACCGCTGGTGAACTGCGCCAGCAACAGCGCAATCAGCACGAACAGCAGTTCGCCCGCATACATGTTGCCGAACAGTCGCAGCGACAGCGACACCGGCTTGGCCAGGTCCTCGACCAGCCTGAGCAACACGTTGACCGGGACGAAGATCCAGTGGTTGAACGGATGCAGCACGATCTCCTTGCCGTAGCCGCGCGCACCCTTGATCTTGAAGCTGTAGAAAATCATCAGCAGGAACACGCTGACGGACATGGCGAAGGTCATGTTGAGATCGTTGCTGGGCACGATCTTGAGGTACACGTGCTCGGGATCCGCGCCGAACGGCATCGCGCCCCAAGCGGCGAGCCTCGGCAGCAGGTCCACCGGCAGCATGTCCATGAAGTTCATGAGCCACACCCACACGAAGATGGTGAGCGCGAGCGGTGCGACCAGCTTGCTCTTGCCGTGGAAGGTCTCCTTGACCTGGGTGTCCACGAAACTGACCAGAATCTCGATGAAGTTCTGCCAGCGGCCCGGCACCCCGGCGGTGGCGCGCCGCGCTACCGCCCAGAACGAGAAAAAGAACAGGAACCCCAGTACCAGCGAAAAGAGCAGGGTATCGAGATTGAGCGACCAGAAGCCGTGCCCCACCGTCCAGTAGGACAGGTGGTGGTGGATGTATTCGTTTGGCGTCAGTCCTTCCTGATTCATGCAGTCCGTCCGGCGTCAATCC
>DASSRV010000199.1:0-4983 GCA_035701605.1 Gammaproteobacteria bacterium | reverse complement strand
TGAACCCCTGAATGGGCTTACGCTTGGGCCCGGCACACGCGAGCTTCCATGAACCGGACACCCCGCACACGTCAACGTCTGTTTTATGCGGGCATCTTCGCCGCCTTCCTGGCAGCCGGGATGCTGCCCTTGCAGGCGTGTTTTGCGGCAAGTGCGGGCATGGTGGCCGAGACTTCCTGCCCCGATTGTCCTTCGCCGACAAATCACGGCTGCTGCACTCCGCATTGCTGCGTTGCGGTGACGTCCGTCTGTGCGGTTTCGATGCCGTCCGGCATGGCGACGCCCACGCAGTCCCTCAATAAAACGCTCTCGGTTGCCGCAGTACATCCGGATTACGCTTGCCGCCTTCAGCCCGCCCGGATTCTTCGAAGTCCATTGAGTCATCCGCCGGCACATGCGCCGCCCGGCACGCTCAACATCCGTTTCTGCACGTTTCAGGAATAGCACTCTCCAGCCGTCACCGTCTTTTTCCTTACGGTATGGAGGAGTGTTTCATGCGATGTATTCTTGCGATTTTTTTGTGCGCACTTGTGCCGCCGACGTTCGCCGACAACAACATGGCAATGCCCGGCGCCCTGGGCCAGTATCCGATGAGCCGCGAAGCGTCCGGCACGAGTTGGCAACCCGGTTCCACGCCCGTGGACGGCGTCATGTCCATGGACGGGGACTGGATGACGATGATCCACGGATACGTGAATCAGGTCCATGACTATCAGGGCGGCCCAAGGGGAGCGACGGAAAATTTCTCCAACAGCATGTTCATGCTGATGGCGGATCGCAGTTGGGGGCAGGATACCCTGGGATTGCGGTCCATGCTGTCGCTCGATCCCCTGATGGGTAAGGACGGGTATCCGCTGCTGCTCCAGACCGGTGAAACGGCCGATGGCGTTCATCACCTGGTGGATCGCCAGCATCCCCACGATCTCTTCATGGCGCTGTCGGCGTCCTGGAGCCACGCTTTCGAGCCGGGAAGTTCCTTTTTTCTCTACGCAGGCTTGCCGGGGGAACCGGCACTCGGCCCGCCATCGTTCATGCACCGGGCATCGGCTGCGGGCATTCCGGAAGCCCCGATCACGCACCATTGGCTGGATTCCACACACATCACCTTCGGCGTCGTGACGGCGGGTTACACCTATCAGGCGTTCAAGTTCGAAGTGTCCGCGTTCCACGGCCGGGAACCGGATCAGTTTCGCTACAACATCGAAACAGGACGGCTGGACTCGGGCTCCGCCCGCGTGACCTGGAATCCCGGCGACAACTGGTCGCTGCAAGTGAGCCAGGGCTATCTCCACAGTCCCGAGGCACTCGAACCTCGGGTGAACCAGCACCGCAGCACGGCCTCGGCGAGTTACAACCGCCCGCTGAACGGCGGCAACTGGGCCACCACCGTGGCCTGGGGCCGGGACGACAACCGTCCGGGGGAGGCACTGAATGCCTATCTGGTCGAGAGCGAGCTGAGCTTGCATGACACGCACACGCTCTTCGCCCGCATGGAGCGGGTACAGGAAGCCGAGCTGTTCGAGAGCCCTTCACCCCTGGCGGATCAGGCGTTTGGTGTCACCAAGCTCAGCGTGGGATACATCCGCGACTGGCCCTTGAGCGACCACCTGTACTTCGGGCTCGGGGGATTGGTGAGCCTGTACGCGCTTCCATCCGCGGTCAACAGCGCCTACGGCAGTCCGCATTCCTACCTCGCCTTCGCACGGCTCAAGCTCAAGTAGCTACACGGGAGCACGAAAATGAAGCTCAAAATCATCGGCGTAACGGTTCTTGTCCTGTGCGCGGTTTTCATGCTTGTCGTGGCCGGCTTCATGTATTCCGGTTACTACAACGTCGCGGCCTCGGAACCCGACAACGCCGTGCTGCGCTGGGCGCTCACCACCACACGCAATCATTCCATAGACCGGCGGGCGGCGGGCATTCAAGTCCCGCCGCTCAGCAATCCGCAACTGATCCAGGAGGGCTTCGAGCACTACCATGAAATGTGCGCCGGCTGTCACCTGGCACCGGGCATGAAGTCCAGCGAGATCCGCGAAGGATTGAATCCGCGACCGCCGGTACTCGCGAAGCTGGTTCCGCATTCCAATCCCGCGAGGCTGTTCTGGGTCATCAAGCACGGCGTGAAAATGACCGGCATGCCGGCCTGGGGCGCGAGCCACAGCGACGGGATGATCTGGGCAATGGTCGCGTTCCTCGAGCGCCTGCCGACCCTGACACCGGCGGAGTATCAGGCCATGGCAGCCAAAGCCGAGCAGCATGCCGGACACGAACATCAATGATTTGACATCCTTGATAGGTGTTTCTGACAGCTTGGTACAAGAGGGGTATTTTCGTGATGAGAGTCACTGGCTTCATACTTGTCGCCCAAGGCCTTAGTTTTCGTCATACCGGCGAAGGCCGGGGCGACGGAGTAAGGTAGGGCGGATTAGCGAAGCGTAATCCGCTGCGTATTCCGCGCATGTCGGTCGCTGATTTCACGCCAAGCCGGTCGCGCATTTCACGCATGGCGGTCAGGCGAAGCGGGACGATGGACACTGTGTTGATTTTGGATGTTGCTGTCAACCGGCCTTGACCGATTTGGGTTGGGTTTTGTGTTTGCGCATGGAGTCTCCTTTGAGGTTCAGGCGATAGGCGTTGTGCACCAGCCGGTCGAGGATGGCGTCGGCGAGCGTGGGTTCATCGAGATAGCGATGCCACTGGTCGACGGGTAACTGACTGGTGATGAGGGTAGATTGTTTGTCATAGCGGTCGTCGAGGATCTCCAACAGATCGCGCTTGGTCTGATCGGACAAGGGCGCAAGCCCGAAGTCATCGATGAGGAGCAGATCGGCCTTGGCGAGTTGGCGGAAGAACGTGGCGCGTTTCTGCAGGGCGGTGACGCGGGTAAGTTCATCGACCAATCGCGGCAAGCGGAACGCGCGCACCGAGTAGTCGGCACGGCAGGCAGCATGCGCCAAGGCGCAGGCCACATAGCTTTTACCAACGCCACATGGACCGGTCACCAGCACATTGAGATGCTGGGCGATCCAGTTCAGGTCGGTGACCTGGGCGAGCACAGCGCGATCGAGTCCGCGCGGGGTGCGGGTATCGAGGTCTTCGAGGCTCGCGAGTTGCGGGAGTTTGGCCCAGCGCAGACGTTGTGCGAGTCGGGCACTGGCGCGGGCGGTCAGTTCATGTTGCAACAAGAGTCCCAGGCGTTCGTCGAAGCTCAGGCGCTGGCTGTCGGGTGCGGCGAGTTGCTGTTCCAGACCGGCCGCAAGGCCGTGCAGTTTCAGCTGATGCAGTTGCTGGAGCAAGGGTTCGGTCAACATGCTGTCTCCTTATCGATTGATGGGTGGTCAGGGTTACTGGAAGTAGTCCGGTCCGCGCACGTTGGGGTGCGCAGGGAGTCTCGGAGCGGACGCCGGTGTCAGCGGCAGCGCGGTGATGAGGGCACGGATTGCACGATAGCTGTAGGTGTGAAGTTCAAGGGCCTGCGCGCTGGCGGCTTCCAATTGGGCGGGACTGAAGTCGGCGGCGAGCCGCACGATGCCCTGAGCGCTGCGCAGCGTTTGTTCCGGATGGCGCTTCATCCGGGTCTGCATGCGGATGAGTTCGGCGGTCGCCGGACCGATGGCCGTCGCCCGTTCAAGCACGCGCGCCTGACTGTGCTCGATCACGGCCTGGTGTCCAGCGGGCCGGTGGATGGCCAGCGTCACGAACTCACCTTTGCGATGCGCGCGGGTGTGTGCCGCGGCCCGTTGGCCCTGGTGGAAGACTTCCAGCGTGGTCTCGGTCACGCGCACGTCGACGCGTTGGCCGATGAGCTTGTAGGGCACCGAGTAATAGGCGCGTTCCACTTCAATGTGGTAATCCGGATGCACCTTGGCGTGCTTCCATTGGGCGAACTGGTAGGCGCGGGACGGCAGCGGCTTCAAGGCGGGACGTTCCAGTTCCTCGAAGCGCGACTGCCGACACCCGTCCAACTTCTGGAACGGCCGGGTATTGAAGTCACGCATCAGGCGTTCAATCTCGGCATTGAGTTGGCCCAGCGAGAAGAACGTGTGATGTCGCAGCCGCGCCAGGATCCAGCGCTCGACGATCAACACCCCGCCTTCGACTTTGGCCTTGTCGCGCGGTTTGCGCACCCGCGCCGGCAGGATCGCCATCCCGTAATGCTCGGCAAAGTCCTGATACGCAGGGTTGAGATCCGGTTCGTAGCGATGCGCTTTGACCACGCCGGACTTGAGGTTGTCCGGCACAATCGCGGCCGGCGCCCCGTTAAAAAACTGCAGGGCGCGCACGTGACTGCCGAGCCAGTCGGGCAACGCTTGGGTCCAGGTCGCTTCGACAAAGGTGTAGTTGGAACAGCCCAGGACCGCGACAAAGATCTGGGCCGGACGCACTTCACCGGTATGCCGGTCGATGATATCGACCGTTTGTCCAGCATAGTCCACGAACAGCTTGTCGCCGGGCGCATGCACCTGGCGCAATACCGCCGACTGCTGCAAGCACCAACGCCGGTAGTGATTGCAGAACGCGGTGTACTGCAGCCCGTCCGGGTGCGTCGCTTTGTACTCGGACCACAGCAGCCAGCGGGTCACCCCCTTGCGGGCGAGCTCGGTATGGATCGCGGCGAAGTCCGGCAGCGGATAATCCGCCACCGGCGTGGGTACCGGATACAGCCGCGCCTGCAACGCCGCTTCATCAAGGTCCGCCGGCAATGGCCAACCGATCTCCGCGGCGGATGCACGCCGCAGGCACTCCTGCACCGTGGATAACGCACAGCCCACCGCCGCCGCGATTTGCCGTGCCGGCAGGGCTTGCATATGGTGCAGTCTCAAAATCTCGCGAATCTTGCGCATGGACAACCTTTGTTGTGCCATCCCCGGTCTCCTTCAGTGCAAAGGAACCGACGATAGCGGGTTGTCCCGCTGCCTTGATCTACCCCCTAACGGGTGACCGGCATGCCGTGAAATCAGCGACCGGCATCAGGTGAAATCC
>DASSRV010000198.1:0-9825 GCA_035701605.1 Gammaproteobacteria bacterium | reverse complement strand
AACTGGTACAGGCCGAGGCGTTTGGTCCGATCCACGTCAAGGCTTCGAGCGCCGCTGCCGTGGATTTGTCCGCAATCGAGATCGAGGGAGAAGAATGATGAGCGAAGACATCCAGCCGCTCAAGAATATCATTGAGGCCGCCTTGCTGGCGGCGGGCCGGCCCATGTCGCTGGATGAGTTGCAGGAGCTGTTCGGCATGGACGAACGGCCAGAACGCGCGCAACTGCGCGAGATCGTGGATGCTCTGCGCCATGATTACGCCGCACGCGGCATCGAGCTGGTTGAAGTGGCGAACGGCTACCGCATCCAGGTGCGGCAGACGCTGGCGCCCTGGATTTCGCGCTTGTGGGAAGAGCGCCCGGCGCGCTATTCGCGGGCGCTGCTCGAAACCCTGGCGCTGGTGGCGTACCGCCAGCCGATCACGCGCGGAGAGATCGAGGACGTGCGCGGCGTCACGGTCAGCCCGCACATCATCAAGACCCTGCAGGAGCGCAACTGGATCCGCATGGTCGGTCACCGCGACGTGCCCGGTCATCCGGAAATGTTCGGCACCACGCGTGAATTCCTGGACTATTTCGGCCTCAAGAGTCTGGATGAGCTGCCGTCTCTTGCCGCACTCAAGGACATTGACAGCCTCAATGTCGAACTGGACCTCGGCGACGAACCGGCACCGCCCACCCTGGAAGCCGTGGACGCGCAGGCCGACGATCCGCCGCCGGCATGAAACCCGGCCCGCGCAGCGCACCGGAGACGGCGCCGGAGCGCATCCAGAAAGCGCTCGCCGCCGCGGGCTTGGGCTCGCGCCGCGAAATCGAGGGCTGGATTACGGCCGGTCGCATCGGCGTCAACGGCAAGCCGGCCAAGCTCGGTGACCGCATCACAGCGCGGGATCGCGTCACGCTGGACAAGAAACCGCTGCGACTTCAGCAACGGCACAAGACCGATGCGCCGCGCGTGATCCTGTATCACAAGCCGGAAGGCGAGCTCACCACGCGCCGCGATCCCGAAGGCCGGCCCACGGTGTTCGAATCGCTGCCGCGCATCCGTGGCGCGCGCTGGGTGTCGGTGGGACGGCTCGATACCAGCACCTCCGGCCTGCTGCTGTTCACCACCGACGGCGAACTCGCCAACCGGCTGATGCACCCGTCAAGACAGATTGAACGCGAATATGCCGTGCGCGTGCTGGGCAAAATCACTGAAGATCAACTGAAAGCGCTGAATCAGGGCGTGAAGCTGGACGATGGTCCGGCCCGGTTCAATGCCATTCTTGAAGCCGGTGGTGACGGTGCAAACCACTGGTATCACGTGACATTACAGGAAGGCCGCAACCGCGAAGTGCGCCGACTCTGGGAAGCGGTGGGCGTGACCGTCAGCCGCCTGATCCGCATTCGTTATGGCGCCATCAGTCTGCCTCGCAACCTGCCGCGCGGTGCATGGAGGGATGCCACGGAAGCCGAGCTTGCGTCATTACTGGATGTGGCGGAGATGAAACCCTTGCCTGCCAAGACCGCGCCGACGCGCCCAAGCGGGGCACGAGGGCGCAGCCGCTGAACCAAACTGGAATCTGTCGCAGAATAAATTGAGTCCCTCTCCCACCGGGGAAGGGGTTGGGGTGAGGGTACGACGAGACCGGCAATATCGAGGTCCTCGACCCTCTTCCGATGGGAGAGGGGATTTTGAAACAGGGCCTGCAACATTACGCCATTGAGGTGAGGTCATGCCGAAAATCGCCATTGATACCGTGCCGGTGCATACCGGTGCCAGTTATCCGCCGCCTTACGATGAACCCTGTCGCAATCGCCACCGCAGCCGGCTCGGCGATGCCGCGGGACTGACGCAGTTCGGCGTCAACCTGCTGCGGCTTTCACCCGGCGCGTGGTCGAGCCAGCGTCATTGGCACACGCATGAAGACGAATTCGTGTACGTGCTGGAAGGCGAGGTGGTGCTGGTCACCGATGCCGGCGAGGAAATCCTGCGCCCGGGTGATTGCGCCGGTTTCAAAGCCGGTGAGCCTGACGGCCATCATTTGCAGAATCGCGGCAGCGCAGATGCCGTGGTACTGGAAATCGGCAGCCGAGACCCGGAACACGACGGGGTTGAATATCCCGGCATTGATCTCCGTATCGGCCCCGGCAGAAGCCAGTACACACACCTCGATGGCAAGCCTTATACCTGAGAGGTTTGCAACTACGGTTGAGAGATAAGCAATGAGACGGTTTGTGTACGTATTGCTGGTCTTTTTAGCGTTATTCATCGCGTTCCGGTTCTTCAAAACGACCGGAAAATACCAAAATATGGTTTTTGAATCTGCAATTGCGTAAGACAATGCCGCTGCGGCGAAAGCCCGTCAGGAGCAGGACAAGAAAGTACAACAGCAGGTGGATAATTTATCCGAGCAGCAGAAAAAAAGCTCTCATGACGTATCAGAAAAAAGTAAAAAAGATGATGCTGGATAGAGACAGGGATGTTGATTTTTATGGAAAAGTGGTTGATCAGGATGGCAGGGCGGTGGCCGGGGCCCAGATCTTGAACAGGTTCCCGACCAGAGGTCGGGATACTGAATTTGGACTGGATACCGGCGTCCGCTGGTATGACTGAATAGGGAATGCAGATTACTGCGCGTCGAATTGCTGCCCGGTCACGCCTTTGCTGTCTGGTCCCAGCAGATACAGGTAGGCGGGCAGGAGAGCTTCCGGGGGTTTCAACAGGTTCGCGTCTTCGGCGGGAAAGGCGGCGCGGCGCATGGCGGTGCGGGTGGCGCCGGGGTTGAGCGAATTCACGCGCAGGCTGCCGCGGTGCTCGGTTTCATCCGCCAACATGGCGGACAGGTTCTCGATGCCAGCCTTGGACACGGCATAGGCGCCCCAGTAGGCGCGCGGCGTGCGCCCGACGCCGCTGGACGTGAAGACCACCGAGGCATCCGGGGATTTGAACAGCACTTCAAGGCAGGCGCGGCTGAGCGCAAACGGCGCATTCAGGTTCACCTGCATCACCTGTTTCCAGACGTGCACTTCGTGGTGCTCGATGGGCGCGCGCTCGCCGAGGATGGCGGCATTGTGCAGCAGGCCGTCGAGTTTTCCGTATTCCTTGTCAATGACTTCAACCAGGTCCTCGTAATCCTTGTATTGCGCGCCCATGAGGTCCATGGGGTAGATGCCGGGGCGTGGCCCGTCGGCCGCCATGATTTCGTCGTACACGGATTCGAGCTTCTTGATGGTGCGGCCCAGCAGGATCACGTTCGCGCCGTGTGCGGCGAGGCCGATGGATACCGCGCGGCCGATGCCGTCGCCCGCGCCGGTGACCAGGATCGTGCGGTTCCGAAGCAGGGCTTTGGCGGGAAGGTAATTTTTCGGGATGGTCGTCATGATTGAACTCGCAATCAGGGAGTTGTTCGTGCCGCACGACGTGCGGTGGACCACGTGGTCAGCAGCGCGGAGAAGGGCGATAATTCCATGGTTCCTGCGCGGATAGTGAAATTCCGGCGTGCCAATTTGTGCAGCCGTTTTCGCGCGAGGGCGGCGAGGATTTCCGCGGTCACCAGCGTGCCGCGTTCCGTTTCCGGTGTCGCCGCATGCGCTTCGTCCATCAGTCGCTCTGCCCGCATCGCATAGTCGGAGAGCAGGGCTTTCAATCCGGTGTCGGAATGGACACCCTCGATCACGTGCCGATCCAGGTGATGCAGCCGCAAATCCTCCGCGGCGAAATAGACGCGACCGCGTTGTGCGTCGGCCGCGCTGTGCATCACGATGCCGGCGAGTTGCCAGGCGCAGCCGAGGTTGCGGGCTGCGCTCAAGCTTATCAGGGAATCGGCGCTACACAAACCCGCAGCAAGGGCGGTGAACGCGCCGCCGCGCTGTTTGCAGTAGCGTACGACATCGTCGAACGCCGCGAAGCCGGGTGGCCGGAGATCCTGACGGGTGCTGTCAACCATATCCAGGAACAACCTGTTGGTCAGGTTAAGTTTGCCGTGCAGCACCCAGAATGCCCGTGAAACGGGGTGCCGGGCCTTGCCATCCAGCATCAGTTCGATCTCTTCTTCCCACCAGCGGAGTTTGGTTTCCGCGATACCGGGATCGCTGCATTCGCGCAGAATGTCGCGAATCTCGAGGTACAGGGCGCAGAGTGCGACAAGCCGCTCGCGGCAATCGGAAGGCGAGAACTGGATGGCGTAGCGGAGATCGGCAGGGATGCCGGCGTGGGTATCGGACACGGACATTGCGGATTATCCGGCGTTGCCGGTATCGCGCGGCATGACTTCCAGTTTTTCCGGTTCTTCCATTTCTTTCTTCTCGTGGATGCCCATTTCGGGGAAACGCCGCGCACTCGGCAGGACCTGGCGTTCCAGCGAGCCGATTGCCTTGTTGTAGTGTTCCACGCTCTGTCCCAGGGCGCGTCCCACCCGCCCGAGGTGTTCGTTGAAGGTGGCCAGGCGCTTGTAGAGTTCCTCGCCCAGTTCGCGGATTTTTTCCGCGTTCTCGGCCACCGCTTGCTGGCGCCAGCCGAACGCGACCGCGCGCAACAGGGCGATGAGGCTGGTGGGTGTGGTAAGCACCACCTTGTTGCTGAAGGCGTCTTCCAAGAGTTGCGCGTCCATTTCCAGCGCCGCACTCAGGAACTGTTCGCCCGGCACGAACATCACCACGAAATCCGGCGAGTTCTCATATTGCGTCCAGTAGGCCTTGCTGGCGAGCTCGCGCATCCGTTCGCGCACCTTGCGTGCATGTTGCAACAGGAACTGCTGGCGTTCCTCGTCGCTTTTTGCGGCGACCGCGCTCAGATAGGCATCGAGCGGCGTCTTGGCATCCACCACCAGTTCACGCTTGTCCGGCATCCGCACGATCATGTCCGGACGCATGCGTCCACTGTCGCCATCGCGGCTGTCCTGCTCGAAGAAATCGCAGTAGTTCACCATGCCGGCGAGTTCGGCGAGCCGGCGCAGGGTCATCTCGCCCCACTGGCCGCGCACTTCCGGACGCCGCAGGGCCTGCACCAGATTGCGGGTTTCGGCCTGCAACTGGCTCTGGGCCTCGTTCATGCTGCCAAGGTAGCGGGTGATGTTGCCGTAGGCTTCCTTGCGTTCCTTCTCGATCTCGTGGATCTGGGTTTCGGTTTTCTTCAGCGTGTCGCTGATGGGTTTCACCAGTTCCGCAAACGCCTGCTGACGCTTCTCCAGATCGCCGCGTGCCTCGGCCTGGAACTTGCCGAGGTTCTGGGTGGCGAGCTCAATGAAAGCCTGGTTGTTCTGCCGCAGCGCGTCGCCGGCCACGGCCTTGAAGGTGTTCTCGAGTTCCTGGCGCGCGTTCGCCGCAGTTTCCAGGCGCGCACGCAGGGCGGCTAGTTCCATGTCGAGCACACGGATGTGCTGCTGTCGGCGCAGCACGGCGATGGCGTAGCCGATCACGAGCCCCGCGGCCAGTGCGATCAGCGCCAGTATCAGGTTCATGCGTTGACCTTTTCCGTGTGCGGCTGCGCCGTGGTCGGCGCCCGATCCAGCCAGTCGAGCAGATCGAGCGGTTTCTGCAACAGGGCGTCGGCGCCCCAGGTCTCGGGCGTTTCGCTGGACTCGATGTAGCCGTACAGCGCCACTACTGCTGCCATGCCGGCGGCGCGCGCGGCTTGCACGTCGCGTTCCGCATCCCCGAAATACACGCACTCGGCCGGCGCGATGTAGCACAGGTCCGAGGCGTACAGCAGCGGATCCGGGTAGGGCTTGCGGCGCGGCGTGGTGTCGCCGCTGACCACGCAGGCGGCACGCGGGTACAAGTCGAAATCGCGCAACAGCGGATCGGTGAGGTGACTGGGCTTGTTGGTGACCACGCCCCAGGCCAGTTTGCGGCGTTCCAGCTTGCGCAGCAGTTTCTCCATGCCGGGGAAATACTTCGTTTCCCGGCTCAGGCGTGCGGCATACAGTTCCAGCAGGCGGATGCGGATGCTGGCATAGCGGGAATCGTTGGGCAGGATGCCGAGCCCGAGCTTGAGCAGGGCGGGCGCGCCGTGCGAGACCACGGGCCGGATCATGTCGTGCGACAGCGGGTTGAGGTTGTATTCCGCGCGCAGCGAGTTGAGCGCGCCGCCGAGGTCCGGCGCGGTATCCAGCAGGGTGCCATCCAGATCGAAGAGGACCAGTTTTACGGACATGCGGGATTCAATCCGTGCGCGTGCAGTGCAGCAGGTAGTTCACGTCCACGTTACCACCGAGGCGGTATTCTTGCGACAGCGGATTGTAATGCACGCCGCTGCTGTGGCGCGGCTCCAGTCCCGCCTGACGCGCCCAGCCCGCAAGTTCCGAGGGGCGGATGAATTTCGCGTATTCATGCGTGCCGCGCGGAATCAGGCGCAGCAGGTATTCCGCGCCGAGCACCGCCAGGAGGAAGGATTTCGGGTTGCGGTTGAGCGTGGAGAAGAACACCTGGCCGCCGGGGCGCGTGAGCGCGGCGCAGGCCCGCACCACGGCGGCCGGATCGGGCACGTGCTCCAGCATTTCCATGCAGGTCACGATGTCGTATTGCGCGGGATGCGTGGCGGCCCAGGTTTCCGCCGTGGCGCGCTGGTAATCCACGTGCCGGCCGGACTCGCGCAGGTGCAGTTGCGCGACCTTGAGCGGCGCTTCGGCCATGTCGAGGCCGGTGACCTCGGTCTCACGTGCCGCGAGCGCCTCGGCCAGCAAGCCGCCGCCGCAGCCGACGTCCAGAACGCGGCGTCCGCGCAGGCCGTCGGCACGCGCCTCGATGTAGGCCAGGCGCAGGGGGTTGATGCGGTGCAGCGGCTTGAATTCGCCCTCGGGGTCCCACCAGCGCGCGGCCAGCGCATCGAATTTGGAAATCTCGGCCTGATCCACGTTGGCGTGCGTCATGCGGCGCTCTCCCGGTTTTCATCCGCACCGATACGCGCTCGCCAGCGCTCGGCCGTGTCGGCCAGTGCGCCGACGTCCATGCGCGTCAGTTCGCGTTCGCGCAGGAGCCGCGCCCCCGCCACCCACACGTCGCTGACGTGCTGGCGGCCGGCGGCATACACCAGTTGCGACAGCGGATTGTGCACCGGCTGGCATTCCAGCGCCGAGAGGTCGAGCGCGGTGAGGTCGGCCCATTTCCCCGGCAGCAGCGAGCCGATGTCGCGTTCCAGCCCCAGTGCACGGGCGCCGTTCAATGTGGCCATGCGCAGCGCCGTATCGGCGGGCAGCGCGGTCGCGTCGTCGGCGACGCATTTTGCCAGCAGACTGGCGCTGCGCAGTTCGCCGAGCAGATCCAGATCGTTGTTGCTGGCGGCGCCGTCGGTACCGAGCGCGACGGTGACGCCGGCATCCAGCAGTTTCGCGACCGGACAGAAACCGCTCGCCAGCTTCATGTTCGATTCCGGGCAGTGCACCACCCGCACGCCGGTTTCGGCGAGCGTGGCAATTTCCACTTCTTCAAGCCGGGTCATGTGCACTGCCATCAGGTTCGGCGTCAGCAGGCCGAGATCGTACAAGCGCGCCAGCGGGCGCTTGCCGTATTGCGCGAGGCTTTGCTCGATCTCGCCGACGGTCTCGTGCAGGTGGATCTGCACCGGCACGTCGAGTTCGTCCGCGAGGGTGCGCACGCCGCGCAGGCCGGGATCGCCCACGGTGTAAGGGGCATGCGGCGCGAACACGAAGCTGAGCAGGGGATCGTTGCGGTAACGGTCGCGCACGGCCGTACCCTTGGCGAGGTAGTCCTGTGCATTCCCGGCCCAGGCCGAAGGAAAGTCGGCCACCACCATGCCGAGGCTGGCGCGCATGCCGCAGCGCCGCGCGACCTCGGCGGTGACATCGGGAAAGAAATACATGTCCTGGAAACAGGTGATGCCGCCACGTAGCATTTCCGCGATCGCGAGCTCGCTGCCGTCGCGCACGAATTCGGGACCGACCCAGCGCGATTCCGCCGGCCAGATGTGCCGTTGCAGCCAGTCCATCAGGGGCAGGTCGTCGGCCAATCCGCGCAGCAGTGTCATGGCCGCATGCGTGTGCGCATCCACCAGTCCCGGGATCAGCAGATGCTGCGGAAGCGTGACGTTTTCCCGTGCCGTGAAACGGGTGCGTGCCCCGGCCGAGGGCAGCACGGCGACGATGCGGCCGTCGCGCACCGCCACGGCATGGTGTTCGAGCGGCGTGCAGTCCGGCTCGACCGGGATGACCCAGCGTGCGTGAATGAGCAGGTCGAGGGATTCCATGCGGAATCATTATATAGACAGTTCGGGACGCGGCGACGTCCGGCGGTCGCGCCCGGAACGGAGACGTTGCAGCAGGGATTGCAAGCGCGGACCGACTTGCGGGCTTATTCGGCGGGGACCCGTACCACCACGATGACTTCAACGCTGCGCCCGCCGCCGACTTCGGCATTGACGCTCAGCGATCTCGGGTCCGCGCCCATGGACAACAGACGGATTTTCACCGATTCGGCGCGTTTGCCCGCCAGCCACTGATTGTAGTGCCGGGTGCCGCTCAGATCGGTATGGCCGATGATGTGGATGCTTTCCACGCCGCGATACTGTTCCAGAGAATTGATGAAATTGAACAGGGCGCTGCGGTTGCGCTGTGAAAGCCCGGCATGATTCACCCCGAATTCGATCGGCGTGGTGAAACGCACGGTCTGGGTGGTGTAGCGCGGCGCCGGTGCGGCGGCGGCCTTGTCGGGCGTCGCGGCGAGCGCCAGACGCGTGGCGCGTTCCGAGGGCGTCTCCGGCGGCAGCATGAAACCGAATTCGTCGCGCCGCAGGGGCTCGATGTGATGACGCACGGGCGCGGTGGCGCGCAGGTAGCAGTCGCTCAGCTTGTCCTGCGGGTGCAACTTGCCGATTTGCAGACACATGCCGTGCAAGCCGGTCACCGGTTGACCGCTTCCGTCCACCAGATATCCGCTTGGGGTGTCCGCCAGTGCCGTGACGCTGAGCGTGAACAAGGCCGCGCCGATGCCGTGGCACAGCAGGGAGCGGGATGGAAGTTTGCAGCGTTTGCGCATGACGGCCGATGAGGCTTCACACAAGATGAAAACTATAGCAGAGCGCGGATTGGGCGGCACACCCGCACGGGATAAAATGACGGGTACACGAAACCCATGGAAACCCCGCTCCGATGCACACTTCCGATGACGACTTCCGCGCCCTGCGCTGGCTGCCCGCCGGCCGCCTCGAACTGCTGGATCAGCGCGCGCTGCCGGAGCGGGAAAACTGGCTGAGGCTGGACTCCGCACCGCAGGTGGCGACCGCGATCCGCGACATGGCGGTGCGGGGTGCGCCGGCCATCGGCATTGCGGCGGCGTATGGGGTGGTCCTGAGCGCCCTGGCGCACGCCGGGCAGCCGCAGCCGGAACGACGGGCGGCAATGGACGCCGATCTCGCGGTGCTGGCCGCCGCACGCCCGACCGCCGTCAACCTGTTTCACGCCCTGGCGCGCATGCGGGTCCGTCTGGCCGCCTGCCGGGGCGATCCGGCGCTGCTCTTGGCCGAAGCGCAGGCCATCGAATCCGAGGACCTGGCGCGCAACCTTGCCATGGCCGAGGCGGGGGCCGCCCTCATTGAGCCCGGCTCGGCGGTTCTCACGCACTGCAACACCGGCAGCCTCGCCACCGGCGGTCACGGCACCGCCTTGGGCGTGATTCGCACGGCCTGGCAGGCAGGGCGCTTGAGCCGGATTTTCGCCACCGAAACCCGGCCCTGGTTGCAGGGCGCGCGGCTCACGGCCTGGGAACTGGCGCGTGATCGCATTCCCGTCACCTTGATTGCCGATTCCGCGGCGGCATCCGTCATGCAGGACGCCGCCATTCGCTGGGTGATCGTGGGCGCCGACCGCATCGCCGCCAATGGCGACGT
>DASSRV010000197.1:0-3759 GCA_035701605.1 Gammaproteobacteria bacterium | reverse complement strand
TTGCTGATCAAGGTGTTTCCACCGCAACCGCTGACCGCTTTCGGTTACCGTGAGGATCTGCCGTATGGCGTCGCCGCCCGTCACCTGACCCGCAACCTGGAAGATTTTTTCAAACAGCAACTTGCAAACCATGAACACACTCATCGAAGAACTGAAGCAGCTCATCATCACCTCGCTCGATCTTGAGGACGTGACGCCCGCCGACATTGACGCAGCCGCGCCGCTGTTCGGTGACGGACTCGGCCTCGATTCGATTGACGCACTGGAACTCGGCGTTGCCATCCAGAAGAAGTACCACGTGAAGCTGGATGCCAATTCCGCCGAAACCCGCGAGCACTTCCATTCCGTGGAAAACCTGGCCCGGTTCATCCAGTCGCAGCAACCGGGCTGAGCATCGGCATGCGCTGGGGCGTGACAAGCCTGTCGGGGATTTCCGCATGATGCGCATCGCCGTCAAACTCCTGATCGCGTGCGCGCTGGTGGTCTATCCGATCGCGATCTATTTTGCGGACGACTGGTTCACGCCCAGCCAGTTCATTGCGGGCCTGTTGCTGCTGCTCGCGATCCGCCTCGTGGTCATTACCTGGATCAAGCCGGAACACCTCATGCGCAACCTGGCGCTGACCGCGCTGTTCCTGATCGCGGCCGTGGCGGTGATCCTGTGGCTGCCGGGCATCGCGCTCGACTGGCTGCGCTTGTATCCCACCCTGTTCAATCTGGTGGCGTTCCTGGCGTTCTTCATTTCGCTGTTCAGCGGCATGCCGCTGGCCGAACGCATGGCGCGACTGGTACACCCGGACCTGCCGTCGCAGGCCGTGGCCTACACGCGACGTGTCACCCAAGTCTGGTGTGCGGTGCTGCTGTCCAACACGTTTGCCACGCTGTACACCGCGCTCGCCACCTCGTTCGAGACCTGGACGCTGTACAACGGCGTCATCACCTATCTGTTGTTCGGCGCGGTGTTTGTCGGCGAGTTCCTGGTGCGCACGCACCTGAAGCGCAAATGGGCCGCGACATGAAGACCGGGGCCGCACCCCTGCACGCGGAACTGCCGCTGGCACTGCACGAAGGCGGCAGCCTCGCGCGCGCGGATTTCTGGCGCCGTGTGCACGGCCTCACGGTCGCGGTCGCGGCGCATCCCGCACGGCGCTGGGCGCTGGTGTGCGAGGACAGCGCCTGGTTCGCGGCCGGCCTGTTCGCGCTCGGCCGCCTGCGGCGCGGCATTGTGCTGCCGCAGGCGCCACAGGCCGGCAGCCTGGCCGCAAGCGGCGCGCAGATTGACGCGGTACTCACCGACCAGCCGCAGGCTTTCAGCGATTACCCGCACTTGTCCGTGCTGCAAGGCACGCCGGCCGGGGACGCCACGCCGTTTCTTCCTGATGACGACGTGCTCACCGAATCCTACACCTCCGGTTCCTCCGGCGCGCCGAAATGTGTCCTCAAGTCCTTCGCGCAACTGCGCCTCGAGGTCGCGGCACTGGAACGCGAATGGGGCGCGCAACTGGGTGATGCGCTGGTGATCGGCACCGTGCCGCACCATCATTTATACGGACTGCTGGTGCGCGTGTTGTGGCCGCTGCTGGCGGGCCGCCCGTTCCTGACGCGCACCTGCCTGCAACCGGCCGAACTGCGCGGCTGGGCACGCTCACGGCGGTGCATCCTGGTCAGCAGCCCGGCGTTCCTGAGCCGCATCACGGATTGCGCGGTGCTGCCGGAAGCGACGCGCATCGCCGCCGTGTTCAGTTCCGGTGCACCCCTGCCCGACGACTGCGCACGGATGCTGAAGCACGACTGGGGCCACGCACCGATCGAGATCTACGGCAGCACCGAAACCGGCGGCATCGCCTGGCGCGCCTGGTCGGGGGCGGAGCAACGCCCCTGGTGGCAGCGCCTCAACGGTGTCGGGATTGAACTGCGCGAAGAAGATGCCGGTGCGCGGCTGTGGGTGAAATCGGATTTCACCTGGCGACACGACTGGATGGCGACCGGCGATCTGGCGCAACTCGCCCCCGACGGCCGCTTCCGGCTCTTGGGCCGCGCCGATGACGTGGTCAAGTTCGAGGACAAGCGCGTGTCGTTGAGCGAGATGCGCACGCGCTTGACCGCGCACGAGTGGGTGCAGGATGCGCGGCTCCTGCTGGTTGCGGGCCGTCGCACCGTGATCGGCGCCGTGGTGATCCTGAACGACGCGGGCCGCGCCGCGTTCACCGGCTCCGGCAAGCTCGCGGTGCGCGAGGCCCTGCGCGCCTGGCTGCGGCAGAGTTACGAGCCGATCCTGATTCCGCGCAAATGGCGCTTTCCGGAACACCTGCCGGACAACGACATGGGCAAGATCGAGCACGCCCGCCTGCAAGGCCTGTTCGAGCGTCAGGCATGAACGGCCTGCCTGCCATTCTCGCGCAGCGTCGCGACGCCACGTACAGCGAGCTGGACATTGCCGTGCGCGCGGACAATCCCTGGTTCGAGGGCCATTTCCCGGGACAGCCGATCCTGCCGGGCGTGGTGCAGATCGGCTGGGCGGTGCATTTCGCCTGCGCATTGCACGGCTCCAGTCCGGAAGTGCGCACGCTGGAGCAAATCAAGTTCCGGCGTCCGATCCTGCCCGGTGCGGAACTGTGCCTGCGACTCACGCCGCAGCCCGATACCGGCAAGCTGCGTTTCGAGTACCGCGACGCGGCCGGCAGCTTTTCCAGCGGCACGCTCGTGTTCGGAACCGCGCCATGACGTTCAGGGCCTGTGCCGTCATTCCGGTATTCAATCACCACGCGGTGCTGGACCGCATCGTCGCCGCGCTGGTCGCCTGCAAGCTGCCGGTGCTGTTGGTGGACGACGGCAGCGACGCCGTCACCAGACACACGCTCAAGAAACTGGCTGCCGCCAATCCCGACACCGCATGCCTGAGCCTGCCGGAGAATCGCGGCAAGGGTGCGGCGGTGCTGGCCGGTTTCGCGCAGATGCACCAGCGCGGCTTCACGCACGCGCTGCAAGTGGACGCGGACGGCCAGCACGATCTCGCCGACGTGCCGGCAATGCTGGCGCTGGCGGAACAACATCCGGAACAACTGGTTTCCGGCCTGCCGCAGTACGACGATTCGGTGCCGGCGGTGCGCTTTTACGGCCGCTACCTCACGCACGCCCTGATCTGGCTCGACACGCTTTCCTTCAGCCTGCGCGACAGCATGTGCGGCTTTCGCGTGTACCCCCTGGACGCGAGCCTGGCGCTCGCGCGGCGCGTGCGCATCGGCCGGCGCATGGATTTCGACACCGACATCATGACGCGTCTGTACTGGGCCGGCACCGAGAGCCGGTTCCTGCCGACGCGGGTGCGTTATCCGCAGGACGGCGTGTCGCATTTCCGCATGTTCCGCGACAACGCGCGCATGACCTGGCTGCACATCAGGCTGTTCCTCGGCATGCTGCCGCGCAGCCCGAAGCTCGTGTACCGCAACATCATGCGCCGTCGTTACCGCCACTGGGCCAACATCGGCGAACGCGGCAGCCTGTTCGGCTTGCGGCTCATCGGCTTCGTGGACCGCGTGGTCGGGCGTTACATCAGTCGCGCCATCCTGTATCCGGTCACGCTGTACTTCTTCGTCACCCATCCGCGCGCACGACGTGCGTCACGCGAATTCCTCGTCGCCGCGGGAGTCGCTCCCACGTTCGGCAACCGCTTCCGGCACTTCATGCAGTTCTCGGTTTCCATCCTCGACAAGGTGGCCGCCTGGTACGCACCGGACCGCATCCGGGTGGAATGCCCGA
>DASSRV010000196.1:0-5814 GCA_035701605.1 Gammaproteobacteria bacterium | reverse complement strand
GCCACACACAAGGCCACGCTCACGTTTCCGGGCCTGTTCCGCTGGCCGCTGCAAGCCGACACGCTCGACGCCGGTTTCCGGTTCACGCACGATGCGGCAGGTTGGCGCATCGCGAGCGACAACATCCGCGTGCAGAACACGGACGGCAGCGCGCGCGCACATGGCAGTTTCCTGTTTCCGGCGGACGGCAGTTCGCCGCAACTGGACCTCGAAGCCGTGGTGACGAACGGCAAGGTACGCAACAAGTCCGTGTATCTCCCGGTCGGCATCATGCCGGAAGAAGTGGTGAGCTGGCTCGACAGCGCCATTGTCAGCGGTCAGGTGCCGCAGGCCACGCTCAGCGTGCACGGCCGGCTGGTGGATTTTCCCTACGACAAGGGCCGCGGCCTGTTCGACATCCGTTTCCGACTCGTGAACGGCGTGCTGGATTATGCCGAGGGCTGGCCGCGACTCGAGCACCTGGATGCGGACGTGGAATTCCGCAATCAGGGCCTGAGCGCGACGTTGCGAGGCGGCAGCATACTCGGCGACGACATTGCCGGCAGCACCGCCGGGTTTGCCGACTTGCGCAGCGGGGTATTGCGTGTGCAGGGTGCGGCACGCGGGGGCGCGCAAGCCTCGCTGGCATTCCTGCGCGACGGTCCGCTCAAGGCGCGCTTCGGTCATTACCTCGATCACGTGCAGGCCGGGGGCCGCAGCGACGTCACGCTGCAACTGGTGTTGCCGGTGGACAAGCCGGATCGGTATTCACTCAAGGGTACGGCGCAGTTGAGCGACGTGTCGGTCGGCGTCGAGGGTGCACCCGGCTGGAGCCTGAGTCGCTTGCGGGGCAAGGTGCATTTCACCGGCAGCGGCATTTCCGCCGATGCCCTGAGCGGCGATTTTCTCGGCAGTCCGGTGACGATCACGCTGCGGCCCGGCACGGAGGACAGCACGCTGTTCGATGCGCATGGCGGTGCGGACGGTGCGAGGTTGTCGGCGGCATTGGCTTTGCCTGGCAAGGACGTCTTGCAGGGACAGACCGCGTGGACTGCGCGCGGCAGTATTCCGAATGATCCCGCTGCCGGCACCGCCGGCTTGTCGCTGCATGCAGAGTCCGATCTTGCGGGACTCGGCATCGCGCTGCCTGCGCCGTTCGCCAAACCCGCCGCACAGACCGCGCCGTTCAGTCTGGATTTCGCCGCACAGGCCGATGGCGGTCTGCAACTGGGCCTGCGTCTGGCGCAGCGTGCCGATGCTCTGTTGCGATTCCGTGCCGGAGACAGCGGCTGGCGGTTCGAGCGTGGCGCCCTGACGTTCGGCGGCGAGCCTGCGGCTCTCCCGGACACACGGGGGCTCAGTATCAGCGGGAAACTCGACAGTCTGGATACCCGCGACTGGCAAGCCTATGTCAACGACGGGAAACCGGTGACGGAGGGCGTGCCGGCATTGCCGGATTTCCTGCAGCGCGTGGATTTGCACATCGAGCATTTCGCGGGCTTCGGCCAGCACATCAACGGCCTGCACCTGCTGCTGGAACGACAGGCGCAGGACTGGCGTCTTGCGCTGGCAAGCGCGATGATCGGCGGACGGGTAAGCCTCCCGTTCACGGTGGACGCGCGCCATCCCATCGTCGCGGACATGGATCACGTGCGCTGGCAGCATGAGAAGCCCGCCACCGGCGAGGCAAGTGCACAGACATCGCTCGATCCGCGCCGCATCCCGGCACTGCGTTTCGGCAGCAAGCTGCTGCAATTCGACGGCGTGACGCTGAGCGACGTGCACGCCGTACTGACGCCGCGTCCGGACGGCGTGAATCTGGCGGATTTTGCCGCCACCGGCCGCACCTTCCAGGCCGGCGCCAGTGGCAGTTGGACGGTGCAGCCGGATGGTGCCGGGCGATCGCATCTCACGGCGCACATCACCAGCACCGAAGTCGAGCAGACCCTGAAGGCGTTCGGTTATGCGCCCGGCATCACCGGGGCCGGCGCCAGCCTGCAAGCCGATATCAACTGGGCAGGCGGGCCGTTTGCCGACATCCTGCCGGGACTGAGCGGCCAGGTGCACATCAGGCTCACGAACGGCCAGTTGCTGGAAGTGCAACCCGGCGCCGGGCGCCTGTTCGGCCTGCTCAGCATCAACGCGCTGCCGCGCCGGCTGCTGCTGAATTTCAGCGACGTGTTCGGCAAGGGTTTCGGTTATGACAGCATCGAGGGCAATTTCCTGCTGCGGGACGGCGACGCCTACACGCGCGACCTGACCATTTCCGGGCCGGCGGCAAAAATCCACGTGCTGGGACGCATCGGCCTCGCGAAACGCGATTTCGACGAAGCCCTGATCGTGGACGCCAGTGTCGGTTCCACGCTGCCGATCCTCGGCGCACTGGCCGGTGGCGTGGGCGTGGGCGCCGTGGTGTGGCTGCTGACCGAGGTATTCAAGAAACCGCTGACCGCAGCCGGTGAAGTGCGTTACCGACTGACCGGTACGTGGGATAATCCCAAACTCGAAAAAGTGGCGGAGTCGCCGAAAGTGCCGCCCATGCCCGCCGCGGGCACGCGCGCCGCACCGCTTGCCGCCCAACCGGACGCCGGATCGCCATGAAATTTCCCGTGCTGTGTGCCCTGCTGATGACATTGCCGCTGGTTGGCCGTGCCGCCACGCCCTCCGCTGCACCGCACGCCTACACCATCACGGCCGATGAATGGGCGCAGCCGCGCAGCGGTGCGGAAATGGCGGCCATGGCTCCGGTGCGTGCCGCGGTGCAGGACTGGATGCAGCATCCGGGCTACCGCATCGTGATCCTGCATTCCGGCGATGAGATCGGCGGCCTGTGGTCGGGCGAAGTGCACGACTGGCTGGTGGCGCTCGGTGTACCGTCCACGGCGATTGCAAGCCGCGTCAGCGGCGAGAACGAAAGCTCGGTGACGCTCTCGGTGGAACCATGACAAGCTGCCGCGCCGCCGCGGTGCAAATGAATTCCGGCGATGACGTGAGCACCAACCTGCGCGACGCCGGCCGGCTCATGGCCCAGGCCGCGGCGCAGGGTGCGGAGTTGATCGTGCTGCCGGAAAATTTCGCGCTCATGGCGCGCAACGACGAAGCCCGGGTGCGCGCCGGCGAAGTGGACGGCAGCGGCCAGATCCAGGATTTTCTCGCCGACAAGGCCCAGTCGTTGCGCGTGTGGATCGTGGGCGGCACGGTGCCGGTGGTGGCCGGCGACGACAGGGTGTACGCGCGTTGCCCGGTGTACGACGCACAGGGCCGGCGGGTCGCGTACTACGACAAGCTGCATCTCTTCGACGTCAGCGTGAATGCGGCCGGCGAGTCCTATCATGAATCCGCGCGCATGCAGTCCGGCGATCGTGCGGTGCTGGTGGACACGCCGTTCGGCAAACTCGGGCTCGCGGTGTGTTACGACCTGCGCTTCCCGGAACTGTTCCGCGTGCTCGCGGTACAGGGTGCGACGCTGTTCGCGGTGCCGTCCGCGTTCACCCACAGCACCGGACGCGTGCACTGGGAATTGCTGAACCGTGCGCGTGCGGTCGAGAACCTCGCATTCGTGATTGCCGCCGCGCAGACCGGCCGCCACGCCAACGGCCGCGACACCTGGGGCCATTCCCTGATCGTCGAGCCGTGGGGCGAGATTCTCGCGGAGCGTGCCGCCGAGCCCGGCGTGGTCATGGCGCGTCTCGATGGCGACGCGCAACACGCCTTGCGCGAGCGTTTCCCGGCGCTCCGTCACCGGCGTCTGCCCTGAGCCGGCAGCCGCCGGGTTAAAATACCGCTGTCCTGCCGCGCGGTACCGCCGCGTTGTCCCGTCAACTGGAATCGGATCCGCAATGAACGACACCGCGTCTTCCCCGCTGCAAATCGCCACCCGCAACCTGCTCAACGCCACCGGCATGGACCGGCAGGAACTGAACCGCACGCTGGACCGCATCCTGAGCCACCGGGTGGATGCCGCGGACCTGTATTTCCAGAGTACCCGACACGAATCCTGGGCGCTGGAAGACGGCATCGTGAAAGAAGGCAGCCACAGCATCGAGCAGGGTGTCGGCGTGCGTGCCGTTGCAGGGGAGAAAACCGGCTTCGCGTATTCGGACGAGATCGTGCTGCCGGCGCTGACACGCGCCGCCGACATGGCGCGCGCCATTGCCAAACAGGGCGGCCGGAACGGCCTGCGTGCCTGGCATGCTGCCGACGCGCGCCCGACGCTGTATCGTGCCGGCGACCCGCTGCTCACGCTCAAGGATGACGACAAGGTGAAACTGCTGATGCAGGTGGATGCGGAAGCACGGCGCCTGGACCCGCGCATCAAACAGGTGATGGTGAGCCTGTCCGGCGTGCAGGACACGGTGCTGATTGCGGCCAGCGACGGCACGCTTGCTGCCGACGTACGGCCGCTGGTGCGGTTCAACGTCAGCGTGATCGCGGAACAGGACGGACGCCGCGAGCAGGGGTATGCCGGCGGCGGCGGGCGCGTTGGTTATGAATACTTCACGGAGGCGGAGCGTGCGCTGGAGTATGCGCGCGAGGCGGTGCGCAGTGCGCTGGTGAACCTGGAGGCGGCCCCGGCGCCGGCCGGCAGCATGACCGTGGTGCTGGGGCCGGGCTGGCCCGGCATTCTGCTGCACGAGGCCATCGGCCACGGGCTCGAAGGTGATTTTAACCGCAAGGGCACCTCGGCGTTTTCCGGGCGCGTCGGCGAGAAAGTCGCCTCCGAACTGTGCACGGTCGTGGACGACGGCACGCTCGCGGATCGCCGGGGTTCATTGAACGTGGACGACGAAGGCACCGTGACGCAATGCACCACGCTGATCGAGAACGGCATCCTCAAGGGCTACATGCAGGACAAGCTCAATGCACGGCTGATGGGCGTCGCCGCCACCGGCAACGGCCGGCGCGAATCCTTCGCCCACCTGCCCATGCCGCGCATGACCAACACCTACATGCGGCCCGGCCCGCACGATCCGGAGGAAATCCTGCGCTCCGTGAAGAAAGGCCTGTATGCCGTGAATTTCGGCGGCGGTCAGGTGGACATCACCAGCGGCAAGTTCGTGTTCTCCGCGAGCGAAGCCTATCTCATCGAAGACGGCAAGGTGACGCGCCCGGTGCGTGGCGCCACCCTGATTGGCAACGGGCCCGACGTACTGACCCGCGTGAGCATGGTCGGCAACGATCTCAAACTCGATACCGGAGTCGGCACCTGCGGCAAGGAAGGCCAGAGCGTGCCGGTGGGCGTGGGGCAACCGACCTTGCGCGTGGACGGTCTGACCGTGGGCGGAACCGGGAACTGATTAGAACCTATCAAAATTATTCAACCGTTCGTGTTGAGCCCTTCGGCAAGCTCAGGACTGGCGAAGTCGAAACATATGAAAATCATAGGCTTAGTCCCCTTCGACTCCGCGCCTGCGGCGCTACGCTCAGAGCCTGCCCCGGACTTGATCCGGGGGCGAACGGGATTTTGAGATAAGTTCTACGCGGAATCAGGACCCGAGTCCGGGAAATTTCTTTAGCCGGCTCATCAATTCTTTTCTTGTCTTGCATACCAGTGTGGCGTGACCGAGCTTGCGGCCGGGGCGCGGGGCCTTGCCGTAGTCGTGGTAGTGCGCACCGGGGATTTTCAGTACCTGGTCCCGCGCCGGCATCTCGCCGATGAAATTGATCATGGCGGCGTGGCCGCGCGGCGAGGTGTCGCCGAGCGGCAGGTCCAGGATGGCGCGCACGTGGTTCTCGAACTGGCTGGTGACTGCGCCCTCGATGGTCCAGTGCCCGGAATTGTGCACACGTGGCGCGGTTTCGTTGGCGATGAGGCGGCCCCTGTACACGAAGAAT
>DASSRV010000195.1:0-6258 GCA_035701605.1 Gammaproteobacteria bacterium | reverse complement strand
AAAATCATCCAACTGTTCGTGTTGACCCTTCGACAAGCTCAGCACAGGTGAAGTCGAAACATATGAGAATCATAGGCTTGACCCCCTTCGACTCCGCGCCTGCGGCGCTATGCTCAGGGCGAACGGGATTCTGAGATAAGTTCCAGTTATTTCCGTTCCGCGACAGCGAATGCCAGCACCATGCCGGCTTCATCGCTCAGACTGACATGCGCACCGGTGACGCCCAACTCGCGGCAGACTGCCTCACCGCGCGCGGAGAATATCACCAGCGGCCGGCCGCGCGGGTCCGGCACACTGCCCGTGTCGCGCACCCACATGCCGTAACGAAAACCGGTGCCGAGCGCCTTGACCACCGCCTCCTTGGCGGCGAAACGCATGGCCAGAAAGCGTACCGGATTGCGGCTGTGGGCGAACAGGGCCAGCTCTTCCGGCATCAGGATACGGCGCGCGAAGTTCCCCTCATATTTTTCCCACAGCCGTTGCACGCGCCGTACTTCCACCAGATCCGCGCCGATACCGAAAATCATGCGCGGCGCGCTGCACGCATCAGGCGTTTCATGTCGCGTACCGCCTCGGACATGCCGCACATGACGGCGCGTGCAATCACCGCATGGCCGATATTGAGCTCGCTGATTTCCGCGATGGCGGCCACCGGCCCGACGTTGTGGTAATGCAGGCCGTGCCCGGCATGGACCGAAAGCCGAAGCTGTGCGGCCTGACGTGCCGCTTCCCGTAGCCGGAACAACTCTTCCGCTTCGACCTGCGGAGTCAGCGCATCGGCATAGCGTCCGGTATGCAGTTCCACCGCGTACGCGCCGAGCGCCGAAGCCGCCTCCACTTGCCGTGCCTCGGGGTCAATGAACAGCGCCACCCGGATGCCCGCCGCCGCAAGCTGCGCACAGACCGACGCCAGCGCCTCGCGCTGTCCGGCCACGTCCAGCCCGCCTTCCGTGGTCAGTTCCTGGCGCCGCTCCGGCACCAGGCAGCAATCTTCCGGCAGTGCCTCGCAGGCGAATTCCAGCATCGCGGGCGTGGCCGCCATTTCGAGGTTCATGCGAGTCTGCAAGGTTTCACGCAGCAACCGCACGTCGCGTTCCTGGATATGACGGCGATCCTCGCGCAGGTGCACGGTGATGCTGTCGGCACCCGCGGTTTCCGCCATCTGCGCCGCTTCCACTGGATCGGGATAGCGCGTGCCGCGTGCCTGACGCAGCGTCGCCACGTGATCCACGTTGATACCCAGCCGGATGTCGTCGCTCATGCTTCAAATCCCGTGACAAAACGCAGACATGATACGCATCATGCGCTGCCGGCGCGAACCAGTTTGCGCAGTACCTCGCGCGTTTTCAGCACACGCCCGCCCAACTGCCTGTCGAGCGCGGCGCGCAGCAGGCGGCGCGCTTCGCGCAGCACCTCCGCATCGTGCAGTTCGCCACTGGCCAGTCCCAGCAGGGTTGCGCCCCCTACCACCAGCGCCCCGGATTCCGCATCAACGGCCCGCACCGGACCGCGTTCCAGATCATAGCGATACCGCATTCCCGGCTCGATCTGCCGCCCGTTTTGCGCGTCCCGCTCCAGATTCAGGCCGTACCCGGCGGTTTCCAGCAACCGCAATTCAAACAGGCGCAGGCCCGCTTCCAGCCGGAGCGGGTCGGCGATGACCGGCAGGGTGTGTGCATAGTGCGCGTAGATCTCGGGTTGCGGATCGTGGCGGGGCGCGAAATTCAGCAGCAGTTCGTTCAGGTAAAAGCCGGCCAGCAGCCCCTGCCCGCCCAGCCTGACGGCGACGCCGGCCGGCTCCGCCTGGGTCAGGGTGCCGAGTTCGCCGCGCAAGTTCCACGACAGCAGCAGCGGTTGAAACGGCACCAGCAAGGCGCGCAGGGGCGAAGCGGGCCGGCGCGCGCCACGCGCGACCAGGCCCAGGCGGCCATGGTCGCGGCTGAGAATCTCGATGATGCGGCTGCTTTCCTGCCAGTCGCGCTGATGCAGGACATAAGCCGGCGCCAGCAGGATGCGCTCGGTATTTCTCATCTGTCCTCGATGCCGAGCTGGCGCAGCGCGGGTTCGCTGTCGGCCCAGTTCTCGCGCACCTTGACCCACAGCCGCAGATACACCTTCTTTCCGAACAGCTTTTGCAGTTCCATGCGGGCATCGTGGCCGATCTGTTTCAGCATGGCACCGCCCTTGCCGATCACGATGGCTTTCTGGCCTTCACGCTCCACCCAGAGCGTGGCGCCGATGCGGAGCAGTTTCTCCTGTTGCGCAAATTCCTCGATCTGGACTGCCGCCGAGTACGGCAATTCCTGTTGCAATGCCCGCATCATCTGCTCCCGGATCAGTTCCGCAGCGCGCGCGGCATCGCTTTGGTCCGTGACCTGTCCAACCGGGAACAATGCCGGTGATTCCGGCAGCGCCTGCGTCACCACACGAACCAGTTCCCGGAGATTGTCCTGCTTCCTTGCCGACACCGGCACCATGAACTGAAACGCCGCCTTGTCGCGCAGGTGATCGAGATAAGGCAGCAATTGCGTGCTGGCCGTCAGGGTATCGAGCTTGTTGATGACGACGCCCAGCGGACGGCCGGATTGCACACATTGGCGCAGCACCCATTCGTCCTGTTCGCGCCAAACCATGGCTTCGAGCACCAGCAGCACCAGGTCCGCATCGGTGACTGCACTGGAAGCGGCACGATTCATGCGCCGGTTCAGCGCGCGCTTGCCGCCGGCATGGATGCCCGGCGTATCCACGAAAACCAGTTGTGCGGCCTCGGTGTCGAGTATGCCCAATATCCGTTGCCGCGTGGTCTGGGGCCGGGGCGAGACAATGCTGACCTTGTGGCCGACCAGTGCATTCACCAGCGTGGATTTGCCGACATTGGGGCGGCCGGCAACGGCAATGAAACCGCAGCGGAACGGGCGATCAGTCACGCAACAACCGCTCCAGGGCACGCCCCGCCGCTTCCTGCTCTGCGGCACGACGACTGCCGGCCTCGCCGGTCGTGTTCAAGTCGGAAGTCTCGATCCGGCAACTGACACGGAACACCTGCCGGTGTGCTTCCCCGCTGACTGCCTCGACCTGATACACCGGCAGCGCCATGTTGCGGGCCTGCAACCATTCCTGCAAGCGGGTCTTGGCGTCCTTGAGGTCTTCCAGCGCGGGCGGGTTCGCCAATTTCTCGCTGAACAGTGACAGCACGGTGGTACGCACCGCTTCAAAACCGGCATCGAGATGAATTGCCCCCAGCACCGCTTCCAGGGTATCGGCGAGAATGGACGCGCGGCGCTGGCCGCCGCTTTTCATCTCGCCGGGGCCAAGCCGCAGGTGTTCGCCAAGCTGCAAGTCCTGCGCCAGCACCGCAAGCGCGTCCTGGTTGACGAGGCTGGCGCGCAGGCGGCTGAGACCGCCCTCTTCCACATCCTCGTGCGCCGCAAACAGTGCTTCCGCAATCACCAGATTGAGCAGCGCGTCTCCCAGGAACTCCAGGCGTTCATTGTTGTGGCTGCCGGCACTGCGGTGTGTCAGGGCCTGTTCCAGCAGGCCGGGATCGCGGAAACTGTATCGGAGCGCGCGCTCCAGGCTGGCGAGGCTGCCGCTCAATTGTCACCGGGTTGACCGCTGACCTGATAGATCTTGTGGAAGTGCGCCACTAGGTCAATATTCGCCACGAATCCGGTGCGCGCATCGTAATCCAGCGTCAGCGTGGTGGCGCCGGTCTGCGGATCGCTGCCGATCTTGACGTCGTCCGCCGAGATGACGCTCACGTTGTTGACGTTGAAACGCTTCTCGATGGCCGAATGCAATGCGGCGGGGGAATTGCCATCGGTCACGGCCTTGGCTGCCACGTCCGTCAGTACGGAATTGATGGTCGTGTAATCCATGTACACGGGTACCAGCTTGAATCCGAACATCGCCACAAAACCGATCATCAGGATCAGGATCACCCAGCTGATCATGGTCAGGCCCGTTTGATGCTTGCGCATAGTCATACTTCGACTCCCATGCCGTACCCGGACGGCTCAATGTATCGAGTTACCCACGCGTTTCCACAATCGCGAATCGCCGAAGGCATCCCAGTTCATCCAGATGAAAAACGCCTTTCCCACCAGGTTCCGCTCCGGCACGAATCCCCAGAAACGGCTGTCCCAACTGTTGTCCCGGTTGTCCCCCATCACGAAATACTGACCCTGCGGCACGATCCATTCACCCTGCTTGCCCCCGTATCCGGGGAACGCGAGTATGCCGTGCGACACGTCGCCAAGCTGCTCGCGGTTCAGCATGGCGCCCGCCGAATCCGGCCCATCATAGACGCCCTGACTGACCACCGGCATGGCCACGCCATTGATATACAGCGTTTCATCGCGATAAACAACATGATCGCCCGGCATGCCAACCACCCGCTTGATGAAGTCGGTACCGGCGGATTTCTGCGCTTCCTGGACGCAAGACGGCAATCCGCGGCAGTAGGCCAGTGCCGACTGCTCGGGGAAATGGAACACCACCACATCGCCGCGTTGCGGCTCGCCGATGTCAAGCACCTTGGTGTGCAACACGGGCAGGCGCAGGCCGTAGTCGAACTTGTTGACCAGGATGAAATCCCCGATCAGCAGCGTCGGCACCATGGACGAGGACGGGATGTGGAACGGTTCGGCCACGAACGAGCGCAACAACAGCACGATCAGCAGCACCGGGAAAAAGGATTTCGAATATTCCACCACGATGGGTTCGCGCCACGTAGCGAGCCTCGGCTGCAATTCCCCGGATGCGGGCTCCTGCGCGGGGACAGTCTCTTCGCGTGCGCGACGCCGCCTGGCAAAGTACAGGGCATCCGCCAGCCAGATGCCGCCCGACAGCAGTGTCAGTGCGCTCAATAATGCTTCAAGATCGAAATCCATCCCGTCTCCTCGGAAGTATGCCGGTTATTTCTTGCTGACTTTCAGTACCGCAAGGAAGGCTTCCTGCGGAATTTCCACCGTGCCGATCTGTTTCATGCGCTTCTTGCCTTCTTTCTGCTTCTCCAGCAGCTTGCGCTTGCGGGTCACGTCGCCGCCGTAGCACTTGGCCGTCACGTTCTTGCGCATGGCCTTGACCGAGGTGCGCGAAATGATGTGCGAGCCGATGGCGGCCTGGATTGCCACTTCGAACATCTGGCGCGGAATCAGTTCCTGCATTTTCTCGCACAAGTCGCGACCGCGCGTATAGGCGTGGTCCTTGTGGATGATGACGGACAGCGCGTCCACCCGGTCGCCGTTGATGAGCAGGTCCAGCTTGACCAGTGGCGCGGCCTGAAAACGCTCGAAATGGTAGTCGAACGAGGCATAGCCACGGCTCACGGATTTCAGCCGGTCGAAGAAATCCAGCACCACTTCGCTCAGTGGCAGTTCGTAGGTCAGCACCACCTGCGAGCCGTGGTACAGCATTTTCTTCTGCACCCCGCGTTTTTCCACGCACAAGGTGATGACCGAGCCCACGTGCTGTTGCGGTACCAGGATGTTGGCACTGATGATGGGCTCGCGGATCTCGCCGATCTTGTCCACCGATGGCAGCTTGGCCGGGTTGTCCACGGCCAGCACTTCGCCGGCCGTGGTCAGCACCTGGTAAATCACGGTCGGTGCGGTGGTGATCAGGTCCAGGTTGTATTCGCGTTCCAGCCGCTCCTGCACGATTTCCATGTGCAGCATGCCGAGAAAGCCGCAGCGGAATCCGAATCCCAGCGCGCTGGAGGTCTCCGGCTCGAAATGCAGCGCCGAATCATTGAGCCTGAGTTTGCGCAGCGCCTCGCGGAAATCCTCGTAGTCGTCGGACTGCACCGGAAACAGCCCGGCGAACACGCGCGGCTGCACCTGCTTGAAACCGGGGAGCGGCGCCTTGCAGGGTTTGTCGGCCAGCGTCAACGTGTCGCCGACCGGCGCACCGTCAATCTCCTTGACTCCGGCAATCACGTAGCCGACTTCGCCGGTACCGAGCACGTCGCGGTCGCGCATCTTCGGCGTGAAGATGCCCACCCGGCTGATTTCATGCGCGCGGCCGGTGGACATCACCAGCATTTTCTGTCGCGGCCTCAGGCTGCCGTGCATCACGCGCACCAGCGACACCACGCCGACGAAGTTGTCGAACCAGGAATCTATGATCAGCGCCTGCACTGCCGCCGCCGGATCGCCCTTGGGCGGCGGAAAGTGTTCGATGATGCCTTCGAGAATCTCTTCGGTGCCAATCCCTTCCTTGGCGCTCGCCATGACCGAAGCGGAGGCGTCCAGGCCG
>DASSRV010000194.1:0-21933 GCA_035701605.1 Gammaproteobacteria bacterium | reverse complement strand
GTGCCAGACCGGCGCTGTCGGCCGTCTCCACGGCGGAGAAATCCAGCCTGATATCGGATTCATCGGCGAACTGTTTCAGGCTTTCATCCAGCAGTGCCGGGACGGAATCGAAATCCATCCGGCCCTGCAAGCGGAAACGGCCGCTGGCGTCAGCCTGCAAAACGGCCCCGTCCATCAACTGCCCTGGCTCGCCGCTTGCAGCGCGGAAACCTTGTCCGCGTCCGCATTCAGGCGCTTGATGAGGGCATCCAGGCCGTGCTCTGCGATTTCCTGTCCGAACTGGTTGCGATAATTCATCACGTAGGAGATACCCTCAATCGTGACATCGAAGGCTTTCCAGCCCTCCTTGGTCCGCACCATGGCGTAGTCCACCTCGACCGGCGCCGCGTTCTCGCGCAGCACCTTGCTCCGGATCAGTGCACGCGTATCGCTGTCGGTACCGCGCCAGGGTTCAATCTCGATGTTGCGCTCGGAATAATTGCCTTTCAGCATACCGCTCGCGTAACTGTGCACCAGGAACTTGTAAAACGCGTCCGCAAACGCCTTGCGTTGCGCCGGCGTGGCGCTGCGCCAGTAGCGCCCCAGCACCAGGCGTGCGGAATAGTCGAAATCGAAGTGTGGCAGCAGGATATTGCCGATCAGGTCGAACAGGCGATCCGGATGCTGCTTCAATTCAGTCTTGTGTCCGTTGATGACAGCGAACATCTGCGTGGCGGTTTCGCGCACGATCTGGTCCGGTGATGCGGGCGAGCCGGACTTGACAGTGTCGGCCACAACCGCGCTGCTGCACAGCAGCAACACCAGTGATATGAGCAATCCTGAAACTTTGTTTCGCACGTTGTTTACCTCATGAGCCCTTGCCGGAAGACAGGAACTTGCCGATCAGGTTTTCCAGTACCAGCGCGGATTGGGTATAAGTGATTCGACTGCCCTGCTTGAGGAAGGTTTCAGACCCCCCCGGACTCAGGCCGATATATTGTTCACCCAGGAGCCCCGCCGTCAGGATGCTGGCAGTGGTATCGTCCGGGATACCCCGATACGTACCGTTGATTTCCAGGGTGACGATGGCGTTGAAGCTTTGCGGATCCAGCCGGATTTCCGTCACCCTGCCCACCGTCACGCCCGACATGGTGACCGGGGCGCGCACCTTCAGCCCGCCGATATTGGCGAAGCTCGCGGTTACGCTGTACCCGCTGCTCTCGCCATAGGCGCGGATGTTGGTGGCGCGGGTCGCGACGATATAAAGCGCCACGAACCCCAGGATGATGAAAAAACCGGTAACGATTTCGATAGTTCGTGTCTGTTTCATGACGCAGAACCTCAGAACATGAAAGCGGTAAGAAGATAATCGAGTGCCAGCACTGCCAGGGCGCTGTTCACCACGGTGCGCGTGGTCGCCCGGCTCACGCCTTCGGCGGTGGGCTGCGCGTAGTACCCCTCGAACACGGCGATCAATGTGGCGGCGATTCCGAATACGACGCTTTTCAGCACTCCGCTCAGGAAATCGTCGTACAGATCCACCGTGCCATGCACCTGCGACCAGAAGGCTCCGATGTCCACACCCATCAACGCCACGCCGACAAGATAACCGCCGAGTATGCCGATCGCGTTGAATATCGCCACCAGCAACGGCATGGAAATCACGCCGGCCAGGAACCGCGGCACCACCACGCGCCGTACCGGGTCCACCGCCATCATTTCCATGCCGGCGATCTGTTCGGTAGCCCGCATCAGGCCGATTTCCGAAGTCAACGCAGTGCCCGCGCGACCGGCAAACAGCACTGCGGTTACCACCGGACCCAGCTCGCGCAGCAGCGACAGCACCACCAGCGTGCCCAGTGCGGAAGTCGCGGCAAACTTGTTGAGCGTGTTGTATCCCTGCAGGCCCAGCACCATGCCAATGAACAGGCCGGACACCATGATCAATACCAGCGACATGGCACCGACTGAAAACACCTGCTGAAAAATCAGCCGCGGCCGCATCAATGCCTGGGGCGTCAGCCGCAGCAGCTTCACCAGGAAAAAGCCGCAGGCACCCAGCATCTCGAGAAAATCGAGCACGATATACCAGGCTTCGCGCAACAGTCCCATCATCTGTGCTCCTCGCCCAGCAACTGGGTGGCATAGTCGGGACTCGGGTAGTGGAACGGCACGGGACCGTCCGCCAAGCCTTGCAGGAACTGGCGCACCCAGGCGGATTTGTTGCGATCGAGTTCCTCGGGCGTACCGCGTGCCACCACCTTGCCGTTCGAGATCAGGTAACTCTGATCCGCGACCGAAGACACTTCCGCCACATCGTGCGACACGATCACGCTGGTCAGTCCCAGGCTGTCATTCAACACCCGGATCAGGCGCACGATGACGCCCATGGAGATTGGATCCAGCCCGGTGAACGGCTCGTCATAGAAAATGATTTTGGGATCCAGCGCGATGGCACGCGCCAGCGCCACGCGACGCGCCATGCCGCCGGACATTTCCCCCGGCATCATGCTCGAGGCGCCGCGCAGGCCGACCGCTTGCAGTTTCATCAGCACCAGGTGCCGGATCAGGTGTTCCTGCAGCCGGGTGTGCTCGCGCAGCGGAAATGCCACGTTCTCGAACACGCTCAGATCCGTGAACAGCGCGCCATTCTGGAACAGAAAACCGATATTGCGGCGCAACGCGTACAGTTCGTCGTCGTCGAGGCGCGCCAGATTGCGACCCTCGACCACGATACGGCCGCGATCCGGCCGCTCCTGCCCGGTCATGACGCGCAGCAGCGTGGTCTTTCCGGTGCCGCTCGGCCCCATGATGGCCGTCACCTTGCCGCGCGGGATGCTGATATTGAGGCGGTCGAAAATCTGCTTTTCGCCACGGCGGTAGCGCAGCCCGGTGACCTCGACCGCGTTCTCGCCGTTTTGCTGTTCGTTTGCTGCCATGCGCTGTATACCGGGAGCCTGCCGTGACTCGAAGATTTAGACTGGACGGTCCAGTCTAGTGCCCCGTCATGGCTGCGTCAAACCGCCCTCCCTCAGGCCGCCTTTTCCATTCCGGCGCTGTAGTTTGCAGCACAGGCCGCGCTGTTGCACTGGGCACGGTGATGGAAGGCCCTCTGGCCGGCTGCCACGTTGGCCGCCTGGCCCTTCCAGGCATCCAGGGCAGGCGCCTGCAACGCCCGACCATAGGAATAAGTCAGCACCCAGGGAGGAGTACCGAGCGCGTTCATGGCATTGAGGTGGGCCGTGGCGAGCTCCGCACTCTGCCCGCCCGACAGGAACACGATCCCCGGAACCGCGGCCGGCACATGACGCCTGAGCACGCGCAGGGTCGCCTCGGCCACCTGCTCCACGCCGGCCTGGGTCGGGCATTTCATGCCGCTGATCACCATGTTCGGCTTCAAAAGCATGCCTTCAAGCGCAACCCGGTGCAGGGAAAGTTCATCGAACACGGCTTTCAGGGTCGCCTCCGTGACCTCGGCGCAGCGTGTCAGCGTATGGCCGCCGTCCATGAGCACCTCGGGTTCGACAATCGGCACCAGCCCCGCTTCCTGGCACAGCGCCGCGTAACGCGCCAGCGCCTGGGCATTGGCACGGATGCAGTATTCGCTGGGGATGCCGTCTGCGATGTCAATCACGGCACGCCATTTGGCGAAACGCGCGCCCAGTTTGTGGTATTCCTGCAGCCGCTCGCGCAGGCCGTCGAGCCCTTCGGTGATTTTCTCCGCCGGGCTGCCTGCCAGGGGCTTGGCGCCCTTGTCCACCTTGATGCCCGGCACGATGCCCAGTCCGGCCTGATATTCGGCAAACGGGACACCGGCGGCGGTTTTCTGGCGCAGGGTTTCATCATACATAATCACGCCACTGATGAATTTCTCAATCCCGGGCGTGGTAAACAGCATGTCGCGGTACGCGCGACGGTTTTCTTCCGTGGACGCCACACCGACGCTCTTGAAACGCTTCTCGATGGTGCTGGTGCTTTCGTCCGCCGCGAGAATGCCGCGATGATCCGCCACGATCCTGGCAGCGATATCCTTCAATTCATTCAGATTCATGGTCTTGTACCCCGGGTTCCTGACAAGTCGAACACACGCCGAGCAGCGATACACCCGCGTGGATGCACCATTGCCGTCTATCCGGTATTTTACCAGAAGGCCCTGAATCGGCTGCGTGGGAAAATGGTGGGCCGTGACAGATTCGAACTGTCGACCAACTGGTTAAAAGCCAGCTGCTCTACCGACTGAGCTAACGGCCCCCTGAACAAGGCGCGCAATCATAGCGGATACCCGCCGAATTACAACCCTTTCAACGATATAGCGTGGGATCCGGCACACCCGCATCATGGAACCCCTGGCGCCGCAGCCGGCAACTGTCGCAACGCCCACAGGCACGGCCGGCGGCATCGGCACTGTAACAGGACACGGTCAGAGCATAGTCCACGCCGAGCTGGAGGCCGCATCGTATGATGTCGGCCTTCGACCAGTCCACCAGAGGCGCACGGATGCGGAGGCTTTCGCCTTCGGTCCCGGCCCGGGTGCCCAGATTCGCCACCCGTTCGAAAGCCGCGATGAAGGCCGGGCGGCAATCCGGATAACCGGAGTAATCCACGGCATTGACGCCGATGAAGATGTCCCGCGCACCCAGCACCTCGGCCCAACCCACCGCCACCGCGAGAAAGATCGTGTTGCGCGCCGGCACGTAGGTCACGGGAATGCCGCTGCCGGGCTGCTCCGGCACCGCGATGTCGGGATCGGTCAGCGCGGAGCCGCCGATGGACGACAAATCCAGTATCACCGTCTTGTGCCGCACGGCACCGAGTGCTGCCGCAACGCGTGCCGCGGCGGCAAGCTCGGCGCGGTGGCGCTGGCCGTAATCGAAACTCAATGCGTAACAGGCATGCCCCTGCTCGCGTGCAAATGCCAGCGTGGTGGCGGAATCGAGTCCGCCGGAAACCAGCACCACCGCTTTCCTGTCCGGATCGGAACGCATCATCGGCCCGGCACGTTGCCCCAGAGGTATTTGTGCAATTGCACCTGCAAGCGCACCGGTACACGGTCTGCCAGGATCCATTCCGCCAGATCGCGTGCTTCAAGCTGGTCGTGGCTGGGGGAAAACAGCACCTGACAGCGCGTGGCAAGTGCGTGCTCGTGCAGCATGGCGCATGCCCATTCGTAGTCGGCGCGATCGCACAACACGAATTTGACCTGATCCTGTGCACGCAGTGCCGGGATGTTCTCAGGCAGGTTGCGTGCCGATTCACCGGAGCCCGGCGTCTTGATATCCATGACCCTGACCACGCGTTGATCCAGTGCCGCAATCGGCAAGGCCCCGCTGGTCTCCAGCGAAACCCGATAACCGGTATCGCACAGACGCGTCAGCAGCGCCGGACAGTTCTTCTGGGCCAGCGGCTCGCCACCGGTGACGGTAACGTACTGTGGCGCATAGCTTGCCACTTTGCATTCAATGGCGTCGAACCCCATCCATTCTCCGCCGTGAAACGCGTAGGCAGTGTCGCAATAACCGCAGCGCAGGGGGCAACCGGTCAGGCGCACGAACACCGTCGGCCAGCCGACACTGTCCGCTTCGCCCTGTATGGAATGGAAAATCTCGGTAATCCGCAGCCGCCGGTGTGCGGGCAGCGCATCACGGCGCGCCGCCGCCGTCTCGCTCATGGCGTCCACAACCGTATCAATGACCTTCCTGCTTCATGCGTTGCAGGCGCTGTTTCGCATAACCCGCCGCTCTCGAATCCGGGTACTTGCCGACCACCTCGTCGAGTGCCTTGCGCGCCGCCTTCCAGTCCTGCATTTCGTAATAGGCATAACCGGCCTTGAGCAGCGCATCGGGAACCTTGCTGGAATCCGGGTAGTTGCTGATTACCGCCTTGTAGTTGACCAGCGCGCCGTGAAAATCACTCTGCTGGTAGTGCGACTCGCCCATCCAGAATTCCGCGTTCGGCACCAGTTTGCTTTGCGGGTATTCCCGGATGAACGCCGTGAATCCGGTAATGGCGTCGTCATAACGACCTTGTTTCACAAGGTTGAAATTCCTCTGGTAGTTCGCCTGTTCGTCGGCGCCGTCGTCGGATGGCGTTGGTGCCGCGGCACCGGCGGTATTGCCGCGACTACCGCTGCCCAGCTCCAGCTTCTGAAGCCGACGATCCAGATCCAGGTACAGATCGCGTTGCTGCTTCTTGCCGAGATCGAGGTTGTGTTCGAGTGTCTCGACGTCGCCGCGCAACTGCCGCAACTGTTCCTGCTCGTCGTCAATGCGCTGCGACATGGAGACCAGGCTCTGGTTCTTGAACAACTGGTCGAGCCGGTCCAGACGTGCTTCCATCTGCCGCTGACGAACCGCATAAGGATCGTCATCACGCACCTGCATGGCGCAGCCGGACAGCAGGGCGATTAGCCCTGCTGCCGGCAGGATGCAGGAAAACAGGCGTTTCATCGCAGGTACACGAGTACGGCGCGGCGGTTCTTGGCCCAGGCATCCTCGTTGTGTCCGGCGTCCTCAGGATGCGCTTCCCCATAGCTGACCGTGGTCAACTGATCCGGCGCCACGCCCTGGAACAGCAGGAAGCGGCGTACCGCCTGGGCACGACGATCGCCCAGCGCGATGTTGTACTCGACCGTGCCGCGTTCATCGGTATAGCCCTCAATGCGCATCTTCTGTTCGGGATGCGCAATCAGGTACTTGGCGTGCTCCGTCAAGACATCCAGGAAATCGGTGCGGATGTTGCTCTTGTCGAAATCGAAATACACGATACGCTGCGCCAGCACACTGTTGGGATCGTCCAGCGGGCTGATCTCGGCCGGCGCGGGTGCGGCGGCGGTTGCCGCTGCCGGGGCCGTCATCGTGGCCGGCGCGGGCGCTTCGGCCGGCGGTGGTGTCACCGGCTTGACGGATTTGGCACAGCCCGCCAGCACCAGCATCAAACCCAGAACCGGTGTTGTGTAACGCAACATTTTCATGACATTTCTCCTGTACAAGCTGCCCATGATGAAACCCCGTTCAGTCACCGGTCGGGAACGGTCCCCACACCGGCGCGTGCACATTCACTCCGCCGCGATTCTCCGACAGGCGTTCGCGCACCTGACCATCGAGCGACACTTCCGCCAGCACGCCCTGCCCGCGGTAGGTGGCTTCATAGATAATCATAGCGCCATTCGGCGCGAAACTCGGTGATTTATCCAGACCGCCGTCGGTCAGGTTCTGCAGCACCCCGGTATTCAGGTCCATGACCGCGATGTGCAGGCGTCCCTCCTCGCGGTGCACCATGGCCAACGTACGGCCATCCGGGGAAATCCGTGGCCGCGCATTGTAGCTGCCGTCGAAGGTGATGCGCTGTGGCGAACCGCCGCTCAACCCGGCCTTGTAGATTTGCGGCGAACCGCCCCGGTCCGAGGTGAAATACAGGCTGCGGCCATCCGGCGACCATACCGGTTCGGTATCAATGGCATCCGAACTGGTCACGCGGCGCAGCTTGTGGCTTGCCAGGGTCATGACATAAACATCCGGATTGCCGGGGGAGGACGACAGCACCAGTGCCAGCGACTTGCCGTCGGGGGAAAAGGCCGGCGCACTGTTCAGACCCGGTTGCCGGGTCAGCAGGGTGCGGTCGCCGGTATAGATGTTCTGTACGTAGATCGCGGGCTGAATGTGCTCAAACGACACATACGCAAGCCGCTTGCCGTCCGGTGACCAGTCGGGCGACAGCACCGGCTGGCTGGACTGGAACACGGTTTGGGCATTGGCGCCATCCGCATCCGCAACCACCAGCGCGTAGTGGCTGGCGGCACCGCTGCCCGTGATTTCAGTGTAGGCAATGTGGGTATCGAACGCGCCGCGCTGGCCGGTCAGCTTCTGGTAAATCATGTTGCTGACCAGATGCGCCGCGTGTCGCAACTGCCCGGCACCGGTCAGCACGCTGTAACCCAGCAACTGCTGGCCGGTATAGACATTGAACAACTGGAATTCCACGTTGTAATTGCCGGCACCCGCGTCCCTGATGCGGCCGATCACCAGATCGCTGACACCCAGCACCCGCCAGTTGGTGAAGTTGATGGCGCTGGCCTGACTCGGCTTTTCCAGCATGGCTTTCGGTGCAAGCGCCTTGAAACGCCCGCTGCGCGTCAGGTCCGCGCTGACCACTGCGGCCACATCCTCGGACGGCATGCTGCCCTTGATCTGCCAATCGAAGGGCACGATGGCGACCGGTACCGCACTGTTCACGCCCTGGGTAATCTCGATTTCCAGCGTGGCGCGCGCCACCGCCAACGGCAGCAGCATCAACACCATAGCCAGGATCAGTTTGCGCCAGTTCATTATCCGTTACCCGCCTTGCATCCGGGGCAAAAGCTGATGCGCAGATTGCGATCAAACAGCGAGGGATCCGGTGGCGGCGGCAAGGGAGATGCCTTCAGCACCGCCGTCACGATGGATTGTCTCACAGCATCGTCACCATTGCATTGCATGACTTTTGCATTTACCACCGCGCCACCCGGTACCTGCTGCACCTCCAGCGTGCATTTCAGATCATCCGGTGCGGTGGGTGGCTTGATCCAGTTGTTCTGGATCTTGATGGCAATCAGGGCAACATATTGCTGACGCAGGGAGGCCAGCCGCGCATCCCGGGCCTTCTCCTCGGCGGCAATCTCGGCCTGCAACTGCTTGCGGCGGCGCTCGGCTTCCGCACTCTTGCGCTGTTTCTGCTGCTTTGCAGCCTTGGCGGCTTCCGCTTTCAGTTTCGCGAGCCGATCCTGTTCCGACTTGGCCTGCTGTTGCAGGGCGGCAAGCTTCCGGTTCAGCTCCTGCTGGGCCTGCTGTTGCTGCTGCTTGAGCGCGGCGAGCCGCGCCTCTTCCTCTTGCCGCTGTCGTTTTGCGTCCTGCGCTTCGCGATCCAGCTTCTTCTGCGCGGCGAGTTTCTTCCGATCCTCGGCTTTCAGCATGTCCATCTGCTGCTTGATGAGCGCCTGATCCACCACCAGTGCCTGCACCGGCTTGGCTTCCGGATTCCGGCCCAGCGACGGCAGCGTGGCATTGGTCCAGTGCAGGCTCAGCATCAGCAGGCCGAGAAAGCCGCAATGCAGCAGTACCGAATACAGCCAGGGCAGCAGACGCTGGACCAGGGATTCCATGTCAGTGCCCCTGCACCCGGATCTGCGGCGGATGCTCCGGGTCGGTTTCCATGCCGACACTGGGAGCACCTGCGGCTTGCAGCAGCACCATGCCGCGCATCACTTCTTCATAGCGCGCGTCCTTGTCGCCGCGCACCAATACGTGCGTGCCGGGCCTGAGTTTCAGCACGGCGGCAACGCGCGCCACCACCACGCGCGGCTCCAGCGGTCTGTCGGTGTCTTCGCCGATGTTGAGGTAATAGCGGCCCTGCGCGTCCACGGTCAGGACCACGGGCGTTTCATCGGATTTGAGCTGCAAGGGCCTGGCATTGGCGGACGGCAGGTCCACCTTCACGCCCTCTGAGAGCAGCGGCGCGGTAATCATGAAGATGATGAGCAACACCAGCATCACGTCAATGTAGGGCACCACATTGATCTCACTCATCATGCGCCGTTTGCCGCGCCGCCGTGTCATGACTTACTGCCCTTGTGGGGTACGTGAACCAACGTGCCGTTGCAGGATGGTGGAAAATTCCTCCAGGAAGCTGTCGAAACGCGTCTCCAGCCGCTCCACATGATTGGCGAAACGGTTGTAGGCGATCACCGCGGGAATGGCCGCGAACAGGCCCATGGCGGTGGCAATCAGCGCTTCGGAGATGCCCGGCGCAACCATGGCGATGGTGGCCTGCTGCACGTTGCCGAGACCGTGGAACGCGTTCATGATGCCCCATACCGTACCGAACAGGCCCACGTAGGGACTGGTGGAGCCGACCGTGGCAAGGAACGCGAGATGCTCTTCGAGTCGGTCAATTTCGCGGATCTGCGCCCCGCGCATGGCACGGCGTGCGCCTTCAATGACCTGTCCCGGCGCATCGCTCTGCTTGCGCAGCCGGGCGAATTCGCTGAAACCGGCTTCAAAAATCCCCTCCATGCCGTATTCGGGACCGGTACCGCTGATTTCCTTGTAGATGCCCGCGAGTTCGCCGCCGGACCAGAATCGCTGCTCGAAGGTGTCCGCCGCGCCGCGCGCCTGTTTCAGCATGCGGTGCTTGCGGAAGATGACCGCCCAGGACGCAAGCGAGGCCGCGATCAGGATCAGCAGCACGCACTTGACCACCAGGCTGGCGTGCAGCGCGATTTCGAGAAACGATTCCTGTGCATTCATGAACGCAGCTCCGCCGCGATTTCCCGCGGCACCGGTCGGGGTTTGAAGGTTTCCGCATCCACGCAGGCCACGCGGATTTCCGCTTCGCACATCAGGCGTTGCGCCTGCCGGATGTGCTGCTCGAAACCGAGGCTGGCGCGGCCTGCCTGCGCAACCGCAACGCTGACGTCGAGTTCGTCATTGAAACGCGCCGCACGCCGGAAGCGCACCTCGGCCGCCGTCACCACGAACAGCACGCCAAACCGGCTGCGCAGCACGTCCTGCTCGAAGCCCAGCGTGCGCAGCCATTCGGTGCGTGCGCGCTCCATGAAGCGCAGGTAATTGGCGTGGTACACCACGCCGCCGGCATCCGTATCCTCGTAGTACACCCGCACCGGCCAGCGGAAAAGCACCGGTTTGTGGCTGTCATGCCGGGAGGGTATCGCGTTGTGAACGCGCCGGACGTGACCGGTTCCACGTTTCGCCTGCGTCATGCCTCAGGCCTGACCGTCGTCGAACAGGTCCGGGGCGGGATCGCGGCGCGGCGATTGCAAGCCGAAATGCTGGTACGCAAGCCGGGTCGCCATGCGTCCGCGCGCGGTACGCATCAGGTAGCCCTGCTGGATCAGGTAGGGCTCCAGCACGTCCTCGATGGTGCCGCGTTCCTCGCCCAGTGCCGCGGCCAGATTGTCCACGCCCACCGGTCCGCCGTCGAATTTCTCGATCACCGCCATCAGCAGCTTGCGGTCCAGCACGTCGAAACCCCGCATGTCCACGTCCAGCATGTCCATGGCGCGATGCGCCATGTCGAGCGTGATGTGGCCGCTGCCCTTCACTTCCGCGTAATCGCGCACCCGCCGCAGCAGGCGATTGGCGATGCGCGGCGTGCCGCGCGAACGCCCGGCGATCTCCTGCGCACCCTCGCGTTCCACGTTCAGCGCCAGGATGCGGGCCGAGCGCATCACGATCTCGGTCAGTTCCGCATGGCTGTAGAATTCCAGGCGTTGCACAATGCCGAAACGGTCACGCAACGGCGAAGTCAGCAGGCCCGCGCGCGTGGTGGCGCCGACCAGTGTGAACGGCGGCAGGTCCAGCTTGATGGAGCGCGCCGCCGGACCCTCGCCGATCATGATGTCGAGCTTGTAATCCTCGAGCGCCGGGTACAGGACTTCCTCGACCACCGCGCTCAGGCGATGGATCTCGTCCACGAACAGGACATCATGCGGTTCGAGATTGGTGAGCAGTGCAGCCAGATCGCCGGGACGCTCCAGCACCGGACCGGACGTCTGTCGCAGGTTGACGCCCAGCTCGTGCGCGATGATGTGCGCGAGCGTGGTCTTGCCCAGACCCGGCGGGCCGAAAATCAATACGTGATCCAGCGCCTCGGCACGTTTCTTTGCCGCGCCGATGAAAATTTCCATTTGCTCGCGCACCGCGGGCTGACCGATGTACTCGGCCAGCGCACGCGGGCGGATCGCGTGATCCAGCGCCGCGTCTTCAGCGTTTTCAGTCGCGGTCATCATCCGCTCCACCGGCATGTCTCACCTCACCCCGCCCGGATCGCGCCCTGCAGGGCACGGCGTATGAATTCCTCGCTGGGCAGATCGTTTTCCCTGATGGCTTGCAGCATACGCGAGGCCTCCGGTGGTTTGTAGCCAAGCGCCACCAGTGCCGCCAGCGCTTCCTCGCGTGGGCTGCCGGCCGCACCGCCCGCGGCTTCACCCTGCAACTGCTCGAGCCGGTCGCGCATTTCCACCACCAGCCGCTCGGCGGTCTTCTTGCCGATGCCCGGCAGGCGCGTGAGCGCGGCACTGTCGTTGTCGCGCACGCAGCGCGCAAACGCCTCGGCACTGATACCGGACAGGATGGTCAGGGCCAGGCGCGGACCGACGCCGTTGACCCGGATCAGGGCGCGGAACAGGCGCCGTTCAGCCTCGCTGGCAAACCCGAACAGGATGTGCGCGTCCTCGCGCACCACCAGATGCGTGTGCAGCACGATTTCCGCGCCGGCATCGGGCAAATCGTAGAACGTGGACATCGGGGCTTCCACTTCATAACCGACACCCTGCACGTCTATCACCAGCAGGGGCGGTTGCTTGCGCAACAATTTGCCGCGCAGGAATCCGATCATGACAGCCGCTCCGTGACCAATGCGTGCCCCGCAAGTCGTGCCTTCAGCTCACGGCTGTGCGCGTGACACACTGCCACCGCCAGCGCATCGGCACTGTCGGCCTGCAACTTGCCACGCAGACCCAGCAATATCCGCATCATGTGCTGCACTTGCTCCTTGGAAGCGGCACCCCGGCCCACGACCGCCTGTTTGACCGCGCGCGGCGTGTATTCGAACACCGCCAGGCCGGATTCCAGTGTCGCGCAAATCGCGGCGGCACGCGCCTGACCCAGTTTCAGCGCACTGTCCGCGTTCTTGTGCACAAAGGCCTGTTCAATGGCCAGTTCCTGTGGCGTAAATTCCGCTACCAGCGCCTGCACGCCGAAAAATATCTCGCGCAGCCGTTCCGGAAACGACTTGTCGTGCATGCGGATACAGCCACTGGTGACGTGTTTCACATCGCGGCCGTCATGGTCCACCACACCGTAACCGGTAAGCAGCGAACCGGGGTCAATGCCGAGAATCCGCGTCACTGCCATGCCTTGCTCCCCTCCACTGTCTCACAGGTCCTGCAGAACCTCATCCGGGAAATCGGCATTTGAATACACGGTCTGCACGTCGTCGAGATTCTCCAGCGCTTCCAGCAGCTTCAGCACTGTCTCGGCCTGCTCCTTTTGCAAACCCACAGAGGTGGATGCACGCATGGTGATTTCCGCGGACTCCGCCTTGAGCCCCGATTGCTGCATGGCACCGCTCACGGTCTGGAAGGCCGCGGGCTCGGTCAGCACCTCAAAACTTCCATCGGCATCGCGCACCACGTCCTCGGCGCCCGCTTCCAGTGCGGCTTCCATCAGTCGGTCTTCGTTCACGCTGGCCGGATAAAGCAGCACACCGCACTGGTTGAACAGGTAGGCGACCGAGCCGTCAGCGCCCAGATTGCCTCCATGCTTGGAAAACGCATGCCGAACCTCGCCCACGGTGCGCGTGCGGTTGTCCGTCAGGCAGTCCACGATCACCGCCACGCCACCCGGCGCGTAGCCTTCGTAACGGACTTCCTCGAACGCCGCGCCATCGAGTTCACCGGCGCCACGTTTGATGGCGCGCTCGATGGTGTCCTTGGTCATGTTCGCGTCGAGAGCCTTGTCCACCGCCAGTCGCAGACGCGGATTCAGGTCCGGGCTGGGGTCGCCGTTGCGCGCCGCGGTGGTGATCTCGCGAATCAGGCGCGTGAACAGCTTGCCGCGCTTGGCATCCTGCGCGTTCTTGCGATGCTGGATGTTGGCCCATTTGCTGTGTCCGGCCATGAATAATCCCCAATGCCTGAGTCAATCAGAAAGTGAGGCTCAGACCGGCCATGAAAGTATTGTCCAGTGTCAGGCTCGTGGTGCCGGTGAAGGCTGCGGACACGTGCCGGTAGCCGATATAAACCTCGGCATTGCGCAGCACCGAATAACCTGCGCGCACACTGAACTCGAGATAGCGATCGGCCTGATTGAAGGACACGATGCTGGGCGCGTAGTAAATCTCGCCACCCAGCGCAAAACGGTTGTAGCTCGGCCACACGTAATGGAAATGCGCGCCCAGCCCCACCGCTACACCGTTGTAGGATGAATTCACCGGATTGATGAACAACAGCTTGCCGCCCACGCCGAACAGCAGCGGTGAGCCCACCGGACTGGCGTTGCCGACCAGTCCCAGGCCGAGATTGGCAACGTCCACCCGGTCGGTGTGATGCAGGTAGCCGAGGCCACCCTCCAGCCCGGAAGGCGTCAGGTTCGCAGAGTAATTCACTTGCGCCGCATCGCTGCCGAGGTTCACATCCAGGTTGCCGGCACTGGCGCCAAACGCCAGGCCCATGAGAACCACGAACAGACCGGCACCGCGATATTTCATGACAACGCTCCTTGATACGGCAGAATGAACAAGCATTATGAGTATGATAACGGCAAACCCCCGTTTCTGGCAGCCGTTTGCACGCCGTCATGACTGATTCTGCCACTTGCCTTCCCGGTTCCGACGCACTTGTCGCGGAATTGCGCCGGCTCGCCGAGCCCGACACGCTGCCGCCCGCTTTGCGTGAGCACGCGCTCGGCATCGGCGCGATTCTGGCGGAACTGGAGCTGGGTCCGGTGCTGAGCCGGGCCGGCATCGCGCTGCCGCTGGCAGCGGCCGGCATCCTGCCGGGCGAACGCTTGCCGGCATTGCTGGGGACCGATGCCGCGCAACTGGTGGACGAGGTGCTGGCACTGCCCGCGGTCGAGACCTTCACCCCTTCGGGCGAGACGGCGGCGTCCCCCGCACAGGCCGAAAACCTGCGCAAACTGCTGCTGGCGGTGATCCGGGACGCCCGCGTGCTGGTCATCCGCCTCGCCGACCGTTTGCAGGCCCTGCGCACGCTGCCGGCAGGTGCCGCGGCACAGCATCGCGCGCTGGCACGCGCGGCACGGGAAATCCACGCACCGCTCGCCAGCCGTCTCGGCATCTGGCAGTTGAAATGGGAGCTCGAGGATCTGGCGTTTCGCCACCTCGAACCGGACAACTACCACAAGGTGGCGGACTGGCTGAATGAGCGGCGCGCCGATCGCGAAGCCTTCGTTGCCGATACCGCGGCGACGCTGCGCGTGAATCTCGCAAGCGCCGGCATCGAGGCAACCGTCAGCGGGCGGCCCAAACACATCTACAGCATCTGGCGCAAGCTGCAACGCAAGCAACTCGATTTCGAGCAGATCTACGACCTGCGCGCCCTGCGCGTGATGGTCGGCAACATTACTGACTGTTATGCCGCGCTCGGCGTGGTGCACGGTCTCTGGCATCACATCCCGAAAGAGTTCGACGATTACATCGCGACGCCGAAAGGCAACCAGTACCGCTCCCTGCACACCGCCGTGGTGGGTCCGGACGGACGCCCGGTGGAAATACAGATCCGCACCCACGCCATGCACCGGCACGCGGAACTGGGCGTGGCCGCGCACTGGCGTTACAAGGAAGGCACGCGCTTCGACGCGGCGCTGGAAACCCGCATCGGCTGGATGCGGCAACTGCTGGCGCCGGGCGGCAGCGATCAGGATTTCATGGATCAGTTGCGTACCGAGCTGGTCGAGGAACGGGTGTACGTGCTGACACCGAAAGGCGCGGTTCTGGATCTGCCGCGCGGTGCGACGCCGCTGGATTTCGCCTATTACGTGCATACCGATATCGGCCATCGCTGTCGCGGCGCGCGCGTCAACGGTCGTCTGCTGCCGCTCACCCAGGTGCTGGAAAACGGCGACCAAGTGGAAATCCTCACTGGCCGCGAAGCGGAGCCGAGCCGCGACTGGCTCAATCCGCTGGCCGGCTTTCTTGCCACGTCGCGCGCGCGCGACAAGGTGCGCGCATTCTTCCGCGCCCAGGACCGCGACCTGAACATCCGCTACGGGCGCGATGCGCTGGAACGCGAACTGGATCGGCTGGGATTACGCGACTTCCGGCACGACCGGCTGCTGTCGCACTTCAGCTTCACCGGCCTCGAAGAGTTGCTGGCCGCACTCGGTGCCGGCGACGTGTCGCTGGCTCAGATCAACGGCGCGTTGCAGCGCGAGCTCGCCACCAGCACACAGCCGCCGCACACCCCACCGCGGATTCCCGTTACGCGTTCGCGACATGCCGGCGGCCCGGCAGTGGATGTGGCGGGTGTCGGCAATCTGCTCACCAGCCTGGCGCGTTGCTGCAATCCGCTGCCGGGTGAAGCCATTCGTGGTTACATCACCCGTGGCCACGGCATCACCCTGCACCGCGCCGGGTGTGCCAGCCTGGCGCGCCTGCTCCTGAAAGCGCCACAGCGTGAAATTGCCGTGAGCTGGCTCGCCGATCAGTCTTCCACGCCGGTCAGACTGCTGGTGGAAGCCCGCGACCGCCGCAACCTGCTGTCCGACATCACCAGCGTGGTGGCAAACGAGAAGATCGGCATTCAGGCCATGCAGGCACAGCCCGACAGCACGCAGGGCCGGGCGCGGGTCCAGCTCACTGTGAGCCTGCCCGACCTTGCCGCACTGTCACGGCTCCTGCAGCGCCTGGTGCAGATTCCCGGTGTGGAGCGCGCGGTGCGCGAAACCACCGGCTGACCCGGCCGGGTTTCCATCGCCGGCCGCTTCCGCTACAGTCCGCCTGAGCCTCCGACGGGATTCGAGCCATCCGCAGCCGCGCCCACCGTACCCAGCCCGCCGTCCATCCCGGCCCCGTGGACAGCCGCAGTTTCCTGTACACCCTGGCGGCGGCCGTGCCGATCATCGCCGCGGGCCTGATCGTGTGGTGGCACCAGCATGCGCCCCGGCCGATACTGGCTGCCCCCGCCAATATCGCCCTCATCGTCATCCGGCCGTCCTCCGCCGAGGCCCTGCAGAACATCTTCACCAGCCAGGATTACGCCTGGCCGCCCCAGGATGCCGTGCCGCCCTATGCCATCACCAGCCTGCCTTACGGGCTCGGCACACTGGACAACGAAGCCAAGAAAACCGTGTTCTTCCGTGCCTTGCTGCCGATCGTGCTGGCGGAAAACCAGCGCATCCTGAGTCAGCGCACCTTTTTATTGGAGCAGTTCGGACGCGGCGCCATCAACCGGGATTCGGATGCGGGACGGGGTCTCGGTGAAATCGCGGCGCGTTACCGCGTGGACGGCGATCTCAACGCACCGCGCGTGCGCGATCTCCTGCTGCGGCGGGTGGACATGGTGCCGGTCGCGCTGGTACTGGCGCAGGCGGCACAGGAAAGCGGCTGGGGCACCTCGCGCTTTGCACTGGAAGCCAACAACCTGTTCGGCATCTGGACCTGGGACGAGGACGCCGGCGCCGCGCCGCTGCGCCGCCGCAGCGAAGCCAGCCATTTCGTGCGCATCTACCCGGACGTGCGAAGCTCGGTGCGCGCCTACCTGCACAACATCAACATCGGTTTCGCCTACCGCGAGTTCCGCACCCTGCGCGCCAGCCTGCGTGCACAAGGTAAACCGCTGGACCCGCTGCTGCTGGCCGGCACGCTGGAGCGCTATTCCACAGCCGGCGAACTCTACGTCGCCAACATCCGCACCATGATCCGCAGCAACGATCTCGGCAAGCTCGGCAATCTGAGTCTGGCGACACCCCGGGAATAAGGGACGCGGTTTACGGCGGCAGCAGCCACATGTGGCTGTACCAGTAGTAGCGCCCGGCGACGCGCGCCGTGCAGTTGTAGCGCGCACGGCCGGCCGACATCGGTTCGCTGCCCTGAACGGCAAAGCGCGTACGCGCCTCGTCCAGCCAGACAACCGGTGTGGCCGGACCGTTCAGGTAGCAATGCAGCCTTTCCGGCGGCACCTTGCCCGCTTCGAGCGTGACTTCCATGCGCGGCGGATTGGTGTCCTGCACCAGCGGGTTCCAGGGCGTAACCGTCTTCACCGGCATCGGCAGGCTGGCGGCCTTGAGCGCGAACGTGGCGAGGTCGCCGTAATGTTCGTTGACGGGATAACGCGGCAGCGCGCGCGGATCGAGCGGCTCGGCCAGCGCTCCGGATTCCTGACCGAAGGCCGTGTAACCCAGGCCGGTCACCATCTGTGCCAGTACCGAGTCGTATTCACCGTAGGGGTAGGCAAACAATCTGGGGGACGTGTTGGTATCGGGCCCCAGCTCCCGTTGCAAGCGCGTCTGCGCATCCAGGATATCGCGTCGTACCCGGTCGGCCCACTGCATGTCGCTCTCGCCGGGACGGTGAAATGCCAGGTGTGCATGATCCACGCTGTGATTGCCGAACGTGACCCCGCTCCGGGCCATCTCGCGCATCTCGTCCCAGCTCATGAAATCCGGCAAATGCGCATCCACGGCACCCGTGCTGACAAACACGGTCAGCGGCCAACCGCGTGCGCGCATGCGCGGCCAGGCCTTGTCATAAACCGACTGGTAGGCATCGTCCACCGTGATCGCCACCACGTGATCCGGGATCGGTTTGCCCTGCTCAAGCCGGCTCACGATCTTCGGCAGCGACCAGACCTGATACCCGTTCTCAGCCAGCCAGTCGAGCTGGGCGTCGAACTGATCGAGACGGACATTGGTGGAGGGATAGCGTGGATCGCCAAAACGGTGATAGATGAACACCACTGCATGGGATGGCGGCGTCGCAACGGCGATCTGCGCCGTCATCAGCAACAGCAATCCAAGACATCCGGCAGCGAGCGTGCGCATGTCAAACATGCTCGCACCGGCCTTTGGGAAATACAAGCGAACCCGTTCGCAAAAAAGGCGCCCGCAGGCGCCTTCCGAGTACAGAAAAAATCGGTTTTATTTGTTGATGGCGTGAATGGCGCGCTTGTCCACTGCCAGCGAGGCCTCGTGCATGGCTTCCGACAGGGTCGGATGCGCATGGATGGTGCGTTGCAGGTCCTCCGCGCTGGCGCGGAACTCCATGGCCACCACCGCTTCGGCGATCATCTCCGAAGCCATCGGTCCCACGATGTGCACGCCCAGAATCTCGTCGGTTTCCGCGTGTGCCAGCATCTTGACCATGCCGCTGGCCGCTTCCATGGCCTTGGCGCGACCGCTGGCCGCGAACGGGAAACTGCCGGCCTTGTACTTCACGTTCTGCTTCTTGAGTTCTTCCTCGGTCTTGCCGACCCAGGCGATCTCCGGCCAGGTGTAGATCACCGACGGGATCACGTCGTAATTCATCTCGGCAATCTTGCCGGCAATCAGGTCCGCAACCATGACGCCCTCTTCCGAGCCCTTGTGCGCCAGCATGGGGCCGCGCACGCAATCGCCGATGGCCCAGACGTTGTTGACGCCGGTGTGGCACTCGTCATCCACCTGGATGAAGCCGCGCTGATCCAGCTTCACCGCGCTGCCGTCTTCCAGCAGGTTCCGGGTGTTGGGCCGGCGACCCACGGCGACGATGAGCTTGTCCACCTCGATGGACTGCTTGCCGTTCTTGTCGTCGTAAAGCACCTTGATGCCGGTCTTGCCGGATTCGGTGCCGCTGACTTTCGCGCCCAGCCGGATATCCAGCCCCTGCTTCTTGAATTCACGTGCCGCCGTGGTGGCCACCTGCTGGTCGGCCATGAACAGGAAATTGTCCATGGCTTCCAGGATCGTGACCTCTGCGCCGAGACGCTGCCACACACTGCCCAATTCCAGGCCGATGACGCCGCCGCCGATCACGCCCAGTCGCTTCGGCACGTCGGAAAATTCCAGTGCGCCCCAGGAATCCACAATGCGCTTGCCGTCGAAGGCCGCGATTTTCAGCTCGACCGGCTCGGAGCCGGCCGCCAGCACCACGTGCTTTGCTTCGAGAATGTCTTTTTTCTTCGCGTCATTGAAATCGGTGACTTCGACCTTGCCGTTCTTGAGCAGGCGCGCACTGCCGGGGATGCCGGTCACGTTATTGGCCTTGAACAGCGCGGCGATGCCGCCGGTCAGCCCGCTGACAATCTTGCCCTTGCGTGCCTGCATGGCCACGATGTCCATCTGCGGCGTGCCGACCTTGATGCCGTGGCTGACGAATTCATGTGTCGCCTTGTGGAACATCTCGGAGGATTCCAGCAGCGCCTTCGAGGGAATGCAGCCCGCATTCAGGCAGGTGCCGCCAAAGGCGTGTTTTCCATCCGGATTCTTCCAGTTGTCCACGCAGGCGGTCTTGAGGCCGTTCTGTGCGGCACGGATCGCGCACACGTAGCCGGCCGGGCCGGCGCCAATCACCACGACATCAAACGACTGACTCATCGGAAAATTTCCTGTTGCTTGCAATGACGGACAGGCGCGCCCTGTGTGCGCGCGACGATTCTCAAATCTGGAGCATCAGACGCGCCGGGTCTTCCAGCGACTCCTTGATGGACACCAGCGTCAACACCGCTTCGCGACCGTCCACGATGCGGTGATCGTAGGTGATGGCGAGATACATCATGGGCCGTGCCAGCACTTGCCCGTTCACCACCATGGGCCGCTCCTTGATGGCGTGCATGCCGAGGATGGCGCTCTGCGGCGGATTGATGATCGGGGTCGAGAACAGCGAGCCGAACACGCCGCCGTTGGTGATGGTGAAGGTGCCGCCGGTCAGCTCTTCAAGACCGATCTTGCCGTCACGCGCACGCGCCGCCATGTCGGCCAGGGTTTTCTCGATCTCGGCGAAACTCATCTGGTCGGCATCGCGCAGTACCGGCGTCACCAGGCCGCGCGGCGTCGCCACCGCCACGCTGATGTCCCAGTAATCGTGATAAAGGATGTCATTACCCTCTGTCGAAGCATTCACCACCGGATATTTCTTGAGCGCCTCCACCGCGGCTTTCACGAAGAACGACATGAAACCGAGTTTCACGCCGTGCTCCTTCTCGAACTTGTCCTTGTAGCGTGCACGCAGCGCCATGACTTCGGTCATGTCCACTTCATTGAACGAGGTCAGCATCACGGTGCTGGCCTGCGATTCCACCAGCCGCTCCGCGATGCGCGCGCGCATGCGAGTCATCGGCACGCGTCGGTCGGCACGCGCGGCGGTCATCGGACGGGTGGCAGCGGGTGCCGCGGGGGATGGAGCCGGTGCCGGCGCGGCACCGCCCTTGGCGATGAAGTCCAGTACGTCGCCCTTGGTCAGGCGGCCGTCGCGCCCGGTGCCGTGGATCGCGGCCGGGTCGAGGTGATGCTCTTCAACCAGCCGGCGCACCGACGGACTGAGCGGCAGATCGTCCTCCGCCTGCGCAGCTGCTGCGGCCGGCGTGGTGGCCTGCGCCACCGGGGCGGGCGCGGCAGCGGGTTTGGTCTCGGGCTTGCCGGGTGCCGGAGCAGGTGCTGCCGCGCCTTCTTCCAGGATCGCGATGACCTGGCCCGCGGTCACGGTGGCACCGTCCTTGATGCGGATTTCCTTGAGTACGCCGTCGTGCGGGGCCGGGCATTCCAGCACCACCTTGTCGGTTTCGATGTCCACCAGGTTTTCGTCGCGCCTGACCGCCTCGCCCGGCTGCTTGTGCCAGGCGACCAGGGTCGCGTCCTGCACGGATTCCGGTAATTGTGGAACCTTGATCTCGATACTCATGCCTGCTCCGATACGCTTCTGATTCTGGTGTTGCCGCGTGGGGAAGTCCGGTCGGATTGCGCCGCCACCAGGCCCAGCGCTTCCTGAATCAACTGTTTCTGCTGCAAGACGTGCAGTTGCGCGTAACCGACCGCCGGCGAGGCCGACGCGCTGCGCCCGGCGTAGGTGAGCGTGTGTTTCGCGTCCAGCGGCTCCTGCAGGCGATGCCGGATCTGGTACCAGGCGCCCTGGTTGAGCGGCTCTTCCTGACACCACACGATGTCGCGTGCCTTGGCGTAGTGGGCGATGATTTCCGCGTACTCGGTCTGCGGAAACGGGTACAACTGCTCGATGCGTACCACTGCCACGTCATTGAGTTTCTGCGCGCGACGCGCTTCCAGCAAGTCGTAATAGACCTTGCCGGCACAGAACACCACGCGTCGTACCGTCTCCGGCTTGAGCGCATCAATTTCCGGAATCACGGGGTGGAAACGGCCGTGCGTCACATCCTCGAGCGGCGACACGGACAGTTTGTGGCGCAGCAGACTCTTGGGGCTCATCACCACCAGCGGCTTGCGGTAGGGCCTC
>DASSRV010000193.1:0-5055 GCA_035701605.1 Gammaproteobacteria bacterium | reverse complement strand
GATTCCTTGCTCAGCACTGCCAGGGCACCCAGCAGCGCAGTGCCCGGAAACCATGTCCAGTGCGTACCCCGCCCGTCAAGTTGGCGCTGTCGTGCCCAGACGTAAAGATTGAGTCCTGCCAGCATGAACAGGGCCGAGAGGCTGGTTTCACGCTGTACCACGTACAACACTGCCGTCAGGTTGAGCGGGTGCACCAGCCACAAGGCTCCAATCAGGAGTGCCAGCCACTCCAGCCGTTCCCGGAGCAAGGTTGGTGCATGCAACTGCCGGTAGGCGGTCAGCAGACGGCGCAACAGCATGAACATCAACGCGCCGTTGGCGAGGTGAATCAGCAGGTTGACGAGCTTGAAGGAGAGCGGTTCGATGCCGAAGAAATAGCGGTTCAAGGCGAAACTGACCATGCTGACCGGCCGCATCAGCGGTCCCGCATTGATGGAAAAAGCCGCATCCACAAGAGCGTGAAAAGACAGATGGGGCAGGTTCAGCGCCGTATTTTGCACGATGTTGACGTAGTCATCGAACACGAACGGGCCGTACAATCCCGGCAAGTACACGAGGAAGGCCAACAGCAGCACACCACCCAGCGCGAGCAGGCGGAGATGTCGGGTCAGCCAGTTGGAAAGCTCGAGCATCGGCGCACTTTACCGGAGCGAAAACCCGAGGGCAAAAAAAGCCGGGCTCGGGTTGCCCCGAGTCCGGCTGATTCACTAATCAGGCAACTTGATTAGGTGCCCGAGCAGGAAGACGGCAGGTATTTCTGGGGTAGATCCGAAGAGCAGCGCCAAGCCAAGGCTCCGCCCTTGTCTTCCATCGTAATAAAGACTTTGCCGTTTGCTACTTTGCTGTTTACGCCCGACGGCTGCATCTGGGCGGTCATGGTGCAGGGACCGGTACCGCCAGCCAGTGTGACAGAAGCCACATACTTGCCGGAGATACTGTCCGCCGCAGGCACACCGAAACTGCCGTTATTCGGGCAGGTGCCCTTCTCGCCATACACGGTGGCGATATTGGTTTTCTGTCCATCAGTCAGACTGAAGACTTCCGAGACTTGCGACTTGGCGATGTAATCCTGGTAGGCCGGAATCGCGATGGCCGCCAGGATGCCGATGATCGCGATCACGATCATCAATTCGATAAGGGTAAAACCCTTCTGCATCGTTTTCATGATTGAACTCCCTAGGGGTAGAAAAAACGCGGACGGTTACGTCCTTCCGCATTAAACCAGTAAGCAAGCTTCGTGCCAAGTCTGTCCGGCTTGAGTCCTTGCGCTGAACTCGCTTCTCTGGCCATCTGGCAGTTAGGAAAACTGACAAATTCTGTCAGTTCTGGACATTTCAGAGCAGACCTCGCGTATCAATCCAGTCCCAATTTCTTGATGCGGTAGCGCAATTGCCGGAAGCTCATGCCCAGCAGTCTGGCAGCCGCGGTCTTGTTGTAGCGGGTCTGTTCCAGCGCCTTGCGGATGGCGTCCTTTTCCACGTTGTCCAGTACGCGGTGCAGGGCCGGCGCTGCGTCCGCTTCGGACGAGGCGGGGGGCGCATTCTCCGCGTGTTCGGGATGGGGCAGGTGCAGTTGGATGTCCCCGGCGCGGATGTGGCCGCCTTCCGCCAGGGTCAGGGCACGCTCCAGGATATTCTCCAGCTCCCGCACGTTGCCCGGAAAGGCGTAAGCCCGCAGGCGTGCCGATGCCTCGGGATCGAGCTGCGGTGCAGGACGTCCCTGTCGCTGCGCCAGGCGTTGCAGGATGTACTCGGCCAGCAGCGGGATGTCTTCAGGGCGCTCGCGCAATGCCGGCACCGGCAATTCGATGACGTTGATGCGGTAAAAGAGGTCTTCGCGAAACCGGCCGCTGCGGGTAAGCTCCCCCAGCTTGCGGTGGGTGGCCGACAGGATGCGCACGTCCACCGCGGTTTCACGCGCCGCACCGATCGCGCGCACGGCTTTCTCCTGGATTACGCGCAGCAGCTTCACCTGCATGTGCAGCGGCAACTCGGCGACCTCGTCCAGGAACAGCGTGCCGCCCTGCGCGCTCCGGAACAGCCCTTCCTTGTCCGCCACCGCGCCGGTGAAACTGCCTTTGGTGTGGCCGAAGAACTCGCTTTCCATGAGCTCGGTGGGGATGGCACCGCAGTTCACGGCGACGAAGGACTTGTCCGCACGCGGCCCGTTCTCGTGAATCAGCCGCGCGACCAGTTCCTTGCCGGTGCCGGACTCGCCGCTGATGTGCACCGGCGCCTGGCTGCGTGCGAGCTTGGCGATCATGGCGCGCACGCTCTCGATGGCCGCGGAACGCCCGAGCAGGAAGGTGCCGCCGCGGGTTTCCGCGGGGCGGCGGGTGTCGCGCAGGCGCAAGGCGGCCTGGATCAGGGCGCGCAGGGCGCCGATGTCGAGCGGTTTGGACACGAAATCGAAGGCACCGTTCTTGAGCGCCTGTACCGCGGACTCCACATTGGCGTGGGCGGTGATGACCGCCACCGGCAGTTGCGGATGGTGCTGCTGGATGTAACTGACCAGATCAAGACCGCTGCCGTCGGGCAGTTTCATGTCGGTGAGACATATATCCACTGCCTGCGCCTGCAAGTGCGAACGGGCTTCCGCCAGGCTGCCGGCCGCGACACTGGCAATATCCATGCGCGACAGCGTCAAGCCGAGCAGCTCGCGGATCGCGGGTTCGTCGTCCACGATCAGTGCAAGCGGTGAAGGCGGTTGATCCGTGCTCACGTGAACCAGCTTTCCGGCGTGTTGAAAAGAAGGCGGAAGCAACTGCCGCCGCCGGCGCGCGGTTCGTAAATGAGCCGCACGCGGTTGCATTCGCACAGTTCGCGGGCGATGAACAGACCGAGCCCGGTACCGCGCGGGTTGGAAGTATAAAACGGCTCGAAGATGTGTTCCGCGATTTCCGCGGGGACGCCCGGACCCCGATCCAGCACGTCGAGTTCGACGCGCCCGGGCCGCGAAGCGGGCAGCACCCGCAATTCGATGCCGGCGGGTGCATTTTCGGGTTCGATCCGGCCGTGGCGCAGTGCGTTTTCCGTGAGGTTCCACAACACCTGGTGCAGGTGCGCGGGATCCACGCGCACCGCCAGTTTTCCACCCTCAACGCCCTGCAACCGGAGTGTGCCGTCCTCAAGCTGGCGACGCTCGTGGAATTCCCGGACGAAATCGTGCAGCCACTGGCCGAGATCCAGTTCCTCGGCGCGGCTCGCATCACGACGCGACAGTTGCAGGATGGTTTCCACCATGCGCTCCATGCGCAAGGCGTGCTCACTGATGATTTCGGTGAGGCGCAGATCCTCGGTTTCAAGCCGTGGCGATTCCGCCAGCAACTGGTTGGCGTGACTGATGGCGGCCAGCGGGTTGCGTACCTCGTGCGCGATGCTGCCGGTGAGCCGCCCCAGCGCCGCGAGCTTCATCTGCCGCACCTGCTCGGCCATCTGACTCGCGTCTTCGAGGAAGATGAGCGTGCCGGCGCCACGCCCCGGCATGAGCCGGGCAAAATGCGGAATCAGGGGCGCGTCCTCGGCCGACAGCACGCTGCCGCCACGACGGTTGCGGTCCCGGCGCCAGTCTTCCAGTTCATGTTCGAGTTGTGGCGACAAATTGTTCAGCCACAGCCCGTCCGCACGCGTCGCGCCGAAACCCGCAAGCGCGGCTTGGTTTGCGAGCCGCACCCGGTTATCGCCATCCACCACCACGATGCCGGTGCGCATGCGGCGGATGATGTGGGCGTTCAGTTGTGCCAGGTTCTCGAGATCAATGCCGCGCTGTTCGGCCAGGGCCTCGCTTTCGCGCAGCCGGTGACCGAGGCCGTGCCCGGCCAGCGCCGCGGCAAACAGGATGATGCCGATCAGGCCGGTCTGGATGTAGTTCGTACCGGCAGGCGGTCCGTACAGCGCCATGAACGTCTGTTCGCCGAGCATGGCGAGCGTGGCGAAGGCCGCGAACGCGATGCCCATCCGGCGTGACAGCATTACGCTGTTGGCGGCGATGGAAATGAACAGCAGTGCACCCAGACCGCTGCCAGCACCGCCGCTGGCATGCATCAGCAGGGTCACGGCCGCAATGTCCGCGATCATCTGGCTGTAGCTCTGGAACAGCAAGGGCGGGCGTTGCGCGCGCACCGTGAAGCTCGAGAACGCGCTGAAACAGAAATAGGCGATACCGGTCCACAGGAAGAGGAGCGGCAATTCGGCGCCCAACTGACGGGTTCCGGTGTCGCTGAAATACAGCACCACCACCAGCCCGCCCACCACCATGCGGAACAGGTTGAGCAGGTGCAGAAGCCTCCACGGCAACGTACTCCCGTGGCTCGTGGGTATGGCCGCGCCGGATGCGACGGCGGCGGTGCTCAGGTTGTCCGGGGATTGCATCGCGTCTGGCCGCCTTTGCTTGTCTTCGGTGTTTGCTTCAAAATAACGCACTCATTCCCAGCGAATCCACGCCATGAACCTGCACGAATTTCAGGCCAAGCAGCTTTTCTCAGAATACGGCATCCCGGTGCCGAGCGGACGCCCCGCCAGGAACGCGGCCGAAGCGGTCGAGGCCGCCCAGGCCCTGGGCGGGGGGCTCTGGGTGGTCAAGGCCCAGGTACACGCCGGTGGCCGCGGCAAGGCCGGCGGCGTCAAGCTGTGCCGCACCACGGACGAGGTGCGCAGTGCCGCGGCTGGCATGCTGGGCCGGCAGTTGGTGACGCACCAGACCGGTCCGGAGGGTCTGCCGATCAACACGCTGTTGATCGAAACCGGCTCCGACATCGCGCGCGAGCTGTATCTCTCGATGCTGGTGGACCGTACCCGCGAACAACTGGTGATCATGGCCTCGGCCGCGGGTGGCATGGACATCGAGGAAGTCGCGGCAAAAACGCCGGAGAAGATTTTCCGGGTCTGGGTGCATCCCGCGACCGGCATCCAGTCGTATCAGATCCGCGAACTGGCATTCGGCCTCGGTCTTGCCGACAAGGCCCAGCAGACCGCATTCGGCAAGATCGTGCAGGGCATGTACCGCATCTTCATGGAGCGCGATGCGAGTCTGCTGGAAGTCAATCCGCTGATTGTC
>DASSRV010000192.1:0-3052 GCA_035701605.1 Gammaproteobacteria bacterium | reverse complement strand
GAAGTGGTGGAACCGCGTTACGAGGAATTATTCAGCCTGATCCAGGCAGAGCTGCGGCGCAGCGGCTTCGAGGATGCGATCCCCGCCGGCATCGTGCTGACTGGCGGCAGCGCCAAGATGGAAGGTGCGGTCGAGCTTGCCGAAGAAGTCTTCCATGCCCCGGTGCGCCTCGGAGTGCCGCAACACGTCAACGGTCTGGTGGACGTGGTGCGCAACCCGATCCATGCCACGGGTGTCGGTCTGTTGCTGTTCGGCGCGCAGAGCGTGCCGCGCAACGGTGGCGGAGAGCGGCGCATGCAGATCGGGATGCAGGACGTCTGGCAGCGGATGAAGCAATGGTTCCAGGGTTCGTTTTGAAGTTTGTCTGATTTCAGTAGTTCGTACTAAGGAGGCCGGTCATGTTCGAGTTAATGGATAGCGTGAGCCAAAGCGCTGTAATAAAAGTCATTGGCGTGGGCGGCGGCGGCGGTAACGCCGTGCAGCACATGGTGGCGAGCGGCATCGAGGGCGTGGACTTCATCGCCGTCAATACCGACGCGCAGGTGCTGAAGAAGATCAACGCCCGCACCACCTTGCAGGTCGGTTGCAACCTGACGCGCGGCCTGGGCGCCGGATCCAATCCGGAAATTGGCAAGCAGGCGGCGCTGGAGGATCGCGACCGCATTGAGGAAGTGCTGGAAGGCAGCGACATGGTGTTCATCACCGCCGGCATGGGCGGCGGCACCGGTACCGGCGCGGCACCGATCGTGGCGCAGGTGGCCAAGGAACTCGACATCCTGGTGGTGGCGGTGGTCACCAAGCCGTTTGCCTATGAAGGCGGCAAGCGCATGAAAGTTGCGGAGCAGGGGCTCATGGACCTGGCGCAGTACGTGGACTCGCTGATCGTGATTCCGAACGAGAAGCTGGGGGCGGTGCTCGGCCGGGACGTGCCGATCCTGCAGGCCTTCCAGGCCGCCAACGAAGTGCTGCACGGCGCGGTGCGCGGCATTGCCGACATCATCACCCGGCCGGGGCTCATCAACCTCGATTTTGCCGACGTGCGGACCGTAATGTCGGAAATGGGCATGGCCATGATGGGCACCGGCGCGGCCAGCGGCGAGGGTCGTGCGCGGCGCGCCACCGAGGCGGCGGTCACCAGCCCCCTGCTGGAGAACGTCAACCTGCAAGGAGCGAGAGGCATCCTGGTCAACATTACCGCCGGCATGGACCTGACCATGGGCGAGTACACCGAGGTCATGGAGATTGCGCACGGCTACGCGGTGGAAGATGCCTCGATCAAGGTCGGCACAGTGCTGGATCCTTCCATGAGCGACGAGATCCGGGTCACGGTGGTGGCGACCGGCCTGAGCCGACCGCAGACACAGGCTGCGCCGGTGGCCAAGCCGCAGGTGGCGGCGCCACCGGCTGCGGCACCGGTCATGCAGGTGGTGGCGGCGCGTACCGGCACGGACGACCGGCCGGACTGGAAGCGGCTGGAACGCCCGGCCTACGCCCGGCAGCAGGAACGCGGCGAGCTGGACGCGCGCGACCAGGAGTACCTGGATATTCCGGCGTTTTTGCGCCGCCAGGCGGACTGAACCCATCCGGACAGGGCCTCAAAACCTTGTCCGGACGGGAGTCGCTGTGCTACTGTACGCGGTCACAAATTCCTCATTTTGGGGTTCCCTGTCCGGCCCCCGGACGCGGGACATTCCACCGAGTCAAGGTATCGCGACGGCATGTTGAAACAGCGCACGCTCAAGAACTGTATCCGGGCCACTGGCGTGGGATTGCACACGGGCGAAAAGGTCTACATGACCCTGCGCCCCGCCGCCCCGAACACCGGCATCATCTTCCGCCGCGTGGACATGGAACAGCCGCTTGAGATTCGTGCCTACGCCGAAAACGTCGGTGAGACCATGCTCGGTACCACGCTGGTCAATGGCGAAGTGCGCGTATCCACGGTTGAGCATCTGCTCTCGGCGCTCGCGGGACTCGGCATAGACAACGCCTACGTGGACCTGTCCGCGCCGGAAGTGCCGATCATGGACGGCAGCGCCGGCCCGTTCGTGTTCCTGCTGCAATCCGCCGGCATCGAGGAACAGAACGCACACAAGCGTTTCATCCGCATCAAGCAGCCGGTGGAAGTGCGCGAAGGCGACAAATGGGCGCGCTTCGAGCCATTCGACGGCTTCAAGGTCGGCTTCCAGATTGATTTCGATCACCCGATTTTCAAGAAGCACACGCAGACCGCGACCGTGGATTTCTCCACGACCTCCTTCGTCAAGGAAGTGAGCCGCGCGCGTACCTTCGGGTTCATGCGCGACATCGAAATGCTGCGCCAGAAGCACCTGACGCTGGGCGCTTCGCTCGACAACGCGATCGCGCTGGACGATTACCGCATTCTCAACGAGGACGGACTGCGTTACGAGGACGAGTTCGTCAAGCACAAGATTCTGGATTCCATCGGCGATCTCTATCTGCTCGGGCACAGCCTGATCGGCGCGTTCAGCGCCTACAAATCCGGCCACGGCCTCAACAACAAGCTGCTGCGCAGCCTGCTGGCGAACCAGCCGGCCTGGGAAGAGGTGACGTTCGACGATCCGGCCGCAGCGCCGATCTCCTACATGTCGCCGGTGCACGCCATCTGACACCCGCCTGAAGCACGGGCACTCTTTCGGGATTTGAGGAACACGGCGCGAGGCGCGCCGCCGGTGTCATTTGCGTGGGGTGGATTTGCTGCCGGCCAGCCGCCTGAGTGAGCAGGCCAGGGCGGTATCGCCGATACCCTCGGCGGTCTGTTCCAGCAGGCGCCGGATGGCCTCGGGCAGCAACCGGGGAGTCGGACGCGGTGTGGGTGGCAGTGGCGGGTCGGGCATGACCCGGACGGTCAGCCGCGTGCAGGGCGGATCGAGCTCGTCGGCGAGGGCGCTCAGGAGGGCCTGCTGCCGGTAGCGGAGGGCGGTGGCGGTGGCGGCACTGGCCATGTAGAGCACCAGGCTCCGGTCGCGGATTTCCGCCCCCAGGCACCAGGGAGCCAGCTCCGGCGGCAGCTTCCGGCGGACCTGCTCCC